>JBBQVY010000020.1:0-38177 GCA_038211085.1 Chitinophagales bacterium
TTTACTGGGTGGAAATTGAAGACAAGGATGTAAATAAAAGACCCCTGACTTGCAGGGGCTTTTATTTACTTAGAACTAAGCCTGGGCTGATATATTAATAATTCAGACCATCGTTTGTCAACAGCATCTTCATAATCCTTCGGGTAATTGGCAAATGAGCCCTGGCCATAGGCTGATGAATATCGTTCTTGCAGCGGTCTGCGGAACCTTTCGTCTAATTCTTTTAGCCCTCCTTTTAACCTGGTTAGTGTTATATATCCGGGCTCGCCGGAGGCAGTCAGGCTGTACACAGCAACTGCTTCATTTCCAGTTTCCCATACCTTTTTCAGTTTAATCTTTTGCCGCGTTAATTTTGCCTGGTTTAGCCGTCATGTGATTGATGAGAATTTTATCAGCATAGTCGGTTAGTTATACGGTACTTAAATCTTGTTGAAACGTATAATAGCCTGTGATGCCCATGCTGCTTCCTGTGGTTAAATGCGACACATTTGTTTCCCAATCGGCAGTGTGTATTGCACTAATATCATTTCGTGCACCAATTTGCTCCCAGCTATTTGGGCCTTCGGTAATCATGTAGCCATTTGCATCGGGGCCTGAATCAATGCTCCAAACCCGCCACTTCCAGTCGCCGGTATGAAACTTTTGAGCGTGATTGGAAAGTGCTTTTTCAAACTCTACCAGCTTATCGTTTTTAGCAAAAACCCGAAAGGTGTTTAAAACATTTTTTGTTTGGCCTATTGCCAGGGTGGGAACCAGCAATAACCAAAAAATTACTTTTTTCATGTGCAAGTTTTTAAGGATGATTATAAAAAGGGTCAACAAATTAGAAGGTAGATAGATAAATGCTCAATTCAAAACACATCAATAAAGACATTGAGATGTCTTCAGCAAAGGGTTTAAGTAGAAGAAAGTTGGCTGGAATTTGAAGCCTTCTTGCCTAAAAAAATTGTAAATAACACCCCGGTATAATTTATTTTAATGAAATTTGCAGACTAAAGAAGATTATCCAACATGTTAGAAGTAGCCGAACAAGCCTTGCCAACCTTAACCGCCAAAGATTTTACTACCGACCAGGAAGTAAGATGGTGCCCCGGATGCGGAGATTACTCCATTCTTGCACAGGTGCAAAAGATAATGCCCGGCATTGGTGTACCCAGGGAAAACATTGTAATCATAAGTGGGATTGGGTGCAGCAGCCGTTTTCCTTATTACATGAATACCTATGGCATGCACAGCATTCATGGCCGTGCAACTTCCGTAGCAAGTGGACTTAAAGCAAGCCGCCCCGAATTAAGCGTTTGGATCGTAACCGGCGATGGTGATGCCCTTAGCATTGGCGGAAACCACACCATGCATTTGCTGCGGAGGAATTTTGATGTAAATATTTTATTGTTCAATAACCAGATTTATGGCTTAACAAAAGGCCAGTATTCACCCACAAGCGAACCTCAAAAAATAACCAAAAGCACTCCCTACGGAAGTATTGATCATCCATATAATCCTTTAGCCCTTGCAATGGGGGCCGATGCAACTTTTGTAGCACGCAGTATGGACCGCGACCCTAAACATTTGCAGGCAATGCTAAACCGCAGCCACCAGCATAAGGGCACATCTTTACTGGAGATCTACCAAAACTGTAACATATTTAACGACGGAGCTTTTGAGATTTTTACAGAAAAGAAAACAAAAGCCGACACCGCCTTATTTCTTGAACAAGGCAAGCCATTGGTTTTTGGAGCTGCTCAAAATATGGGTATCAAACTGGATGGCTTAAAACCGGTAGTTGTTGAATTGGGAAGCGATTTTAGTACCGATGATCTTTGGATACACGACGATAAAGATTTTTACAAGGCCCAGACTTTGGTGCGCCTTTTCGATGATCCTGCACAATCAGGCCAACATTTTCCACGACCATTCGGTGTTTTTTATGAGACCGACAGGGCTTGTTACGAAGATGTAATGCAAATGCAGATAGATGAAGCTATTGCTGCAAAAGGCCCTGGCAATCTAGATAAACTTTTGCGTGGCAGAGAGGTATGGGAAATTGCGGAGTAAGCAGCCGACTTTTTTAGATTTTTTCTGCAGTAAATGCTGCATCCCAGTTTATAACGGGCAAGTTAATTATTAACGAGCTTTTTTGGGAAGATACGCTTATGACTTGTAGTTTTTTTAAAGTAAGAGGATCATAAAAAGTTATACGGTAGGTGCCTTGTTGCATATTGTAAATAGTTACTGTACCCTTTTGTACAGCCAACTTATCACTTGCATATCTTGCTTTCCAGTTGTATTGTTGGTTTAATAAATACCCCGCCGCACTTGTTTTTGTGTCATTCTGCAAAACATAAGCGTTTATAGTGGAGCCTGCACCCGAAAATTTGTACGCCTTTACCCAGAGCCAATCTTTACCACTATTCTTAACAGTTATAACATGATTGCCTGACGGTATTTTAAACGTGTATTGCCTGTTTGGCTGTACTTCAGTTTCAACGGGTTCTTCTCCATCAATGGCTACTGATAGTTTAGGATACTTCGTAGCCTCACCAATATCAATAGTTAACTCGCCTTTATTTAAGAAATTAACATGGAAGGTTGCCGGCATTCTTTGCTCGGTATTTAAAAGCCTGCCGTATAAATAAACGCCTAATTTATCTTCAGCGGGAGAAGCATTGCCTAAGTGATCTATAGTAAAACTGCTATCTGTTTTAGCTCCCCAACCTGCATCGGGCTGAAGCGTAACTTCAGTTGCTGCTGATTGCACACTTGTTTTTGCCGGCTGATAGTTTTTGCTAACCAAGTCTAAGTTACCCAGGAAAGCTGACAAAGGTTTAAAATGATAATAAAGATTCTGTGCGTCAATGTAATTGGCCCACCAGTAAGTTAAAGCCGGGCCCATAGCACCACCAAGTGCTGATGACCATATAGTGTTATGAAAATATATACCGCTGGGATCAAACTTTTTCAAATCAATATTTTCAGGATCAATTCCAAATTCGCCGGTAAGTGTTGGCTTTTTAAAGCCGTTCAGATATGATCTGTTTGCCTGCACTATTCTCTTTTCCGGATAAGCAGTCCTGATATAACTATGGGTTTGTGTAAAATCAATTACAGGAAGTTTCCAGGTTTTTTCGTTCTCCAGCTTTGATGAATAGCTGGTTGTAACCAGGTGATTATTATTGTCAACTTTTTTTAAAAACCTGCCCATGTCGTCATTCCACGTTACGACGTCGCTTCTGTACTTCTTATAATCGTAAATCCCGTCAGCTTCAATAAATATGTTCCATGCCATTATGTTTGTTGAGTAGCCATAGCGGGCCACTATATATCTAAGCCTGTTTTTTTGAAGGGCTAATGCTTCGGCGTTTTTAAAATAGTCGCCCTGGTTTACACAGGGTCCCCCATTTTTTTTGTTGTAAGGGCTTTCACTCCACGGGGGATTAACTACCGATCCCTGTCCGCCGCACGTGTTTAAGCCTAACAACAAATACATGCCCTTGTCATCACATCTATCTAACAACCAATCCAAATGAAAAGCATTTTGTTGGTTGTAACGTTTTAAGCCTTCAAATTTACTATTGTTGATGCCGGACCATTCAATTCCAAATCCGGCATAAATCATCCACACATTCATTAAATTGGCACCATTAGATGATAATTTTTCTGTCCAGTTTGTATAGTCAGTAAATACATTTTCAGCAGGACAATTGGCATTTTCTCCAATAGGAATAAACTGAGATCCATTATCAAATTGCAGGTAATTCGAGCTGTTTTTTCTTATGAACCCATTGCTCTTTACAACGCGTACACAGTTAAAACTTTTGACTGAGGTCTGCGTGCCATTATATCGCAAAAAATATTTCCACAGTCCGGTGGCAGTTGGCGAAAATCTTATTTTGTAAACAGGCTGACCCAAAGGTTTGGCTATGTTAGTGGCTATGTCCCTTGCATAAGGCTCCATATAAAATGCGTCTATTGTATCCCGTTGCCCGGAAGGTGAAATGAAGATTCCCTGCAGATTCATTTCGTTGTAATCGTATGGGTTTCGCCAGTCGGATACTAAATCGACTGTCAGCTCAAATTTGCTGTATAAGCTTACATCCTCAGAAGCAATGGTAATAGATTGAACAGTTACTTTTTGCGAGCAGGAAGGCAAACTTTGTAAAAGCGCACACAATATGATTACATAAAATTTCAAATTTGATATATCCCTTGATTTTAGTTAGCCAGTTAAACTTGCAAAAACTCCGAATTTGTTTAGTTCGGTTGTATTAACCGAAAACAATTTTTAATGATTTCAATCTTGAATTCATTTTCAGTTTTTCTCGGCTCGCCATCTACATGAAAAGGGGCATGTTTTAAGTTGCGTATGGTAAGTGTTGGTGTCTGAAAATACAGGATGTTATTATTGGTAATATCCTCTACCAGTTTCTGCAGTTCGTTGTTGCCCCTTATCTGCCTTAAAATAGCAAAGGGAAGTTTTGCTTTGTTCATTTTTTGAACCACCACAATATCAAGCAACCCATCATTTAAACTTGCCCTCGGAGCAATTTTAAAATTGTTTCCAAACTGGTTACTGTTGGCAATGCATATTAAAAAGGCATCGGTAAAAAAGGAGAAGTCGTTTAATAAAATTTCGAACTGGTAAGGGTGCGCTTTAAAAAAGTTGAAAAGACTTTGTTGCGTATAGGTAAATAAACCACGGCTGGCTGAGTTGGCAAAATCGTGGGCAACCTGGGCATCGAAACCAAGGCCACTTAACATACAACTAAATTCATCATTGATTTTAAACCCGTCAACAAAAGTGGCATTGCCGTTGAAGATGAGCTCAAGAGCTTTAACGGGGTTTTTAGGAATGCCTGCACAATAAGCCAGTCCATTGCCGCTGCCCATAGGTACAATGCCAAAATTTACCTTAACACCATGCAGGGATGATACAACAGAATTCACCGTACCGTCACCTCCAACCATCACTACATCAGTAATTCTGTCCTTCTGAATTTTATCTTTTAGAAAATCATAATTTCCTATAGAATTAGTTGAAAACATTTCAAATTCAATAGACTGTTCCTTAGTTTTTTGATTAATCAAGTTCTCTATCGCATCCTTTTTAGTAGTTCCTGAAACAGGATTGACCAGGTATATAATTTTTCTCATTCTTTCCAGTTTAACGGCATACTATACCTATTAATACTTGTATTATATATTTAAACAAGGCTCACTTTATCAATCAAAAAAACAGTAAATACTTCAGGTTCGGCCTTGTACTTCACCCAATAATTTGTATGCCACAAAAATTGGTGGGCAAACTTCTAATGTTTTGTCTTATCAAAAATTACCAGAGTTAACATTACCATCGAATTAACGCACTGGCCCAGGTAAATCCACTGCCAAAAGAGGTTAGGCAAATCAACTCTCCCTGCTTTATTTTACCCTCTTCCCACGCTTCGCATAAGGCAATAGGTATACTTGCCGCAGTAGTGTTGCCATATTTTTGAATGTTGTTATACACTTTATTGTCGGGCAGGTTTAACAGCTTTTGAACCATTTGACTTATGCGCAAATTTGCCTGGTGCGGTATCAGCAAATCAATATCACTTGTTGTAAGATTGTTGGCATTTAAAGCTTCCATTACAACTTCAGGCATTTTTACAACAGCTTTTTTAAACACGGTTTGTCCATCCATATTTGGAAAATTCTGCGCCTTATCTATCATATTATGACTCATAAATGCTTCGCCTATTTCCGCATCATCAAAGTCAGCAACAGCATGGCCATTTGCCCAATGATTGCCATGGGTACCCGGGTTATACATCGCTAATACTTCGGCGCTTTCTCCATCGCTATGCAAGTGTGTACTCAAAATGCCCTGCTCATGTATGGTAGCAGGCTGTAACACAACGGCACCGGCACCATCTCCAAAAATTACACTTATGTTTCTGCCACGGGTAGAAAAGTCAAGACCAAACGAATGCTTTTCACTCCCAATTACTAATATATTTTTATACATGCCCCCCCTTATAAACTGGTCGGCTACACTAAGGGCATATAAAAATCCACTGCATTGGTTACGAATGTCCAATGCGCCAACTTCCTTCATTTTCATTTCGCGTTGTACCAAAACCCCGCAACCGGGAAAATAGTAATCAGGACTAAGAGTTGCAAAAATTATGAAATCAATGTCTTGTGGAGTGATACCGGCCCTTTCTATTGCTATAGTAGCAGCCTCAATGCCCATGGTAGTAGTGGTTTCATCAAGGCGTTTAGCATACCGTCTTTCTTTAATACCTGTGCGTTCCTGTATCCAGGCATCATTGGTATCCATGTAGCGGGTAAGGTCGTTATTGGTATAAACATCCTTTGGTACATACATACCAACCCCCGCAATTTTACTGCGAATCATAGCAAGCAATTTAGTGGGCAAATTTAGGGTATTGAGAACCTAATTGCTGCTTCAACCAACTAGGGCCAATCCTACAGGAAACCTGCAGGTTTAATCATTGTACTATATTCTATTAAAGGCTATTTTGGAATGATGGTTGATAAAAAAGCTGATATTTCTTTTTCAACTGTAGCAACATCTTTAGATAAAATATAAGAACCCAACACATGGTTCTCAGCGTTGGGTATAGCTTTTTGATGTTTAAAGGCAGCAGGGGTTGCCACTTCATCCATCATTGTTTTTATAGCTGAAACCCTTACCACAGGGTCCTGGTGCTGCTCATCTTTATAATAATATAAAGCCAAAACCGGTTGGTGGACTTTTGAAAATGTTTTTTCATTCATAGCATCTTCCAGGTACTCTTGTAATTGTACAGCGGCTTCCAAACGATACTGTTTGTTCCAGAACTGGCGATACAAAGGGGTGTTGTTTTTGGCCACATTATAATTTCCTCCCACCACCATTCGTGCAATCTGCAACCCCCATGGATTGTTGAGTAACCATGCATTGGGGTCGTTTATTTCGATATTGGGCGACAGCAAAACCAAAGCTGCCACATCAGGATAAGTTGCGGCCAATTGCAAAGCCAGGCTTCCGCCGGTAGAAGTGCCCATCAAAATAACTTTATTACCCAATTGCCTTCCCACGGCCAGGGCTTCTTTAGCACTCTCCCAAATATTTTCTGCCGTAAAATTAGCCAGCGCTTCGGACGTATCAATACCATGCTGAGAAAGTCGGCTGAGGTAAAGATTGCAGCCAAATTTTTTTGCTATATCCGTATGCACCGGGCTGCCTTCCTCGCTGCTTGCACTAAAACCATGCAGGTATACTATGGCATAAGGCGTTTTTGTATGAAGAGAATCATTCCAAATAATTTCAGCCCTGTTACCCGGCTTCAGGCGATGGACATTTTCGTTAGCAGCAACAAATTGTTCCAATGCCGCAAGTTGGTTTGGTACACCAGGCATAGTGTTAGTGAAAACAGGTGTTGAGGGATGTGGTCCTACCAGGTAGATGACCAATAACAATACTAGAATAGCCGAAAGTATCTTAAGCAATCGCATGCAGCAGGTTTATGATAAATCTACAAAGGTTTCGATAAAGCGGATGGTTACTTAAGAAACTAATGCAACCTGCCATTATTTTTTCCTTCAAGAGCATCGGTATATTGAACAGAACCCAATCTAAACCTGAATGGAATTTTTGTAAGCTTTTCAACCTGCAATTCTTTGGTACAGAAAAAACCAATTTGAGAGGTATAAAAATTTTGTGGCAATGTTTTAACAGGTAATGCGTTTAAGCTAATTGGAGCAGGCAAATTTACAGGCTTTGAAAAAGTATGAAGAGTAACACCCGTGTAAATCATGGAAGAACGAACGACAGGATATTTATGTATTAAAGAGGAGTCAACTATTTGTTGTGCATTACCCCTAAAGGCAGCACCTACAAATAAATAAAGAAACAAACAAATAGCGGTACGGTGCAGCATGCGTGGTTTTGTATGTAAATTTACCGCGAATTTGCAGAAAGCTTAGTTAAAGCCGATGCACCAATATTGAGAAACAAATTATAATATACTTACCCTTAGCAAGGTGACGACGATAGCAAGGAAACATGTCTTTAAGTCAATCATTACAGCAAAAGCTTTTACAAAAATTATCCCCTCAGCAAATTCAGCTTATGAAATTGCTGCAGGTACCTACTGCCAATTTAGAAGAGCGCATTAAAGAAGAACTGGAAGAAAATCCTGCCTTGGAAGAAGGAGAAGACGGGCATGATGATTACAACGATGATCCTAAAGATGAGTTTGACAGCAGTAACGAAGAAGATTTTGATAGTGATGGCAGCCCCGACGAATATGAGAACCTGGACTTAAGTGAATATGTGAATGACAGTGACGATGAGGTGGGTGATTACAAATTACGCGACGAGAACTACCCTGAGATGGATGAGGGAAAAGTTATTCCGGTAAGGGTTGAAACCAGCTTTCACGAAATGTTGTTGACACAACTGGGCCTAATGAAACTGGACGATCGTTCGCACAAAATAGCCGAACAAATTGTTGGCAGCATAGACGATGATGGCTACCTGCGCCGGGAATTAACTTCCATAGCCGATGACCTGGCATTCAGGCAAAATATTGTTGCTACCGAAAAAGAAATAGAAGGCCTCATCAAAAAAATTCAGCAATTCGATCCACCGGGTATATGTGCAAGAGATTTAAAAGAATGCCTGGTGCTGCAACTTAAACGCAAACTAACCGAAGGCAAAGAAGTAGAGCAGGCAATGCTGGTACTGGAGAAATATTTTGATGAGTTTACTAAAAAACATTACGAAAAAATTCAGCGCGGGCTGGGCATAGATGATGTGCAGCTAAAGGCCGTTATTAACCAGATTATTAAGCTTAACCCCAAGCCAGGGGGCAACATTGGTCAAATAAATAAGGCCGAAAGCTATATTATTCCCGACTTCTTTATTTTCAACAACGCCGGTATGCTGGAGCTTACACTCAACAGCAAAAATGCCCCTGATCTGCGCATAAGCGAGGGCTACCGCGATATGATGAAGGACTACGAAAAGGGCACCAAAAAAGATAAGCGACAAAAGGAAGCAGTGTTATTCATCAAACAAAAAATAGACTCTGCCAAGTGGTTTATAGACATGATTAAGCAGCGCCAGCAAACATTAATCGGCACCATGCAAAGCATCATGGACTACCAGCAGGAGTTCTTTTTAACCGGCGATGAAACCACCCTAAAGCCTATGATCTTAAAAGACATAGCCGAAATGACCCTGCTGGATATAAGCACCGTTAGCCGTGTGGCCAATAGCAAGTTTGTACAAACCGAGTTTGGAACCTATCGCCTTAAATTCTTTTTTAGCGAGTCGCTCAGTACCGATAGCGGCGAAGAAGTAAGTACCCGTGAGGTAAAGAAAATTTTAAGCAATCTTATTGAAGCCGAAGACAAACACAAACCTTTAAGCGATGAGCAGCTAACAGATATGCTGCAGGAAAAAGGTTACAACATAGCCCGCCGAACCGTAGCCAAGTACCGCGAACAGCTCAATCTGCCCGTGGCCCGTTTACGCAAGCAATTATAAGTATTTTGCATCCTTATTATGAACACGCAAGCCGTTTATCCCTTACCCCAGCCGTGGCCGTTAAAGCTGGCAGCCCGTCTTTTATCTTACGTTTTTCACCCGCTGTTTATACCGGTTTATGTAAGTGCTTACCTCATTTATGTATACCCTTATACTTTTGCTGCCCTGCAACCTGAGCAAAAGGGATTGCGCTTTATTTCACTCTTTATCATCACCTGCTTTTTTCCTGCCGTTACCGTGTTTTTGTTATGGCGTTTAAAGTTTGCAGAGTCCATAATGCTGCGTACCCAAAAGGAAAGAATTATACCCTACGTAGCATGTATTATTTATTACTGGTGGGCCTTTTATGTAAGCCGCACATTGCCCGGTTCACCCGGTATACTAACGTATTTTTTATTAGGACTTTTTCTTTCAGTATCGGTGGCGCTCATGGCCAACAACTATTTTAAAATCAGCATGCATGGCCTGGGTGTGGGCGGGGCTGTTGCGTATTTCATACTGCTGTCATCAGTTTCTACGGAGCATATTGGCCCCGCTTTAGCGCTCGTTACAGTATTGGGTGGCATGGTTTGCACTGCCCGCCTCATCATTTCCGACCATCACCCAATGGAGGTTTACTCGGGTGTATTTGTAGGGGCCATTTGCCAGTTGGTTGGTTTTTGGGTAGTGATGTAATTTTTGGTAACCAGCATTTTATCATTGGGCGTCCTCGTTGCGTCGCACTCTTATACAGCATATTTTCAGGCAGCAATCAACAGGTTAATTAACCTCCGGCACACCCTCTTGTTAGACTTAAGCATTTATCATTACAATCCCTGGCACAACTTTGTGCAGTAAGTAAGTACATTTACCCAATATCAAATATTATACTATGCTGCATTCAATGACGGGTTTTGGAAGGGCTGAACAGGCTGTGGGAGATAAAGTTTTTTTAGTGGAAGTAAAGTCCCTCAATGGTAAGCAGTTCGATATGCGTATCCTTGTTCCATCGCTCTTAAAACCCTACGAGATTGACATTAGAAAAATGTTGCAGGACAAATTGGTACGTGGCAGTGTGGAGTGTAATATTTTTATTAAACAAAACGGGGCTGCAAAGCCGGTATCTATAAATAAAGAACTGGCAAAGGCTTACTACCAACCCATAGCAGAATTGTCCCAGGAACTCGGACTTGAATCAGGTTCAGTTTTAAGTGCTTTACTTAAGTTGCCGGAGGTCGTTTCGCCCTCCAACGAAATGCTTACTCCCGAAGATTTTAAAGGTTTTGAGGCAGTGCTTACAAGTGCAATTGATATGTTGAAAGCCCACCGTGCCAATGAAGGAAAATCAATTGAAAACGATTTGCTGCTGCGCATAGAAAATATACTGTTGCAACAAAACATTATTTCAAAACTGGAGCCCAACCGTCAGCAAAAAATACGGGATGGCCTGCGTAAAGTTTTAGAAGATAACGTGGGTAAAGAAAATTATGATCCCAACCGTTTAGAGCAGGAACTCATATACTACATCGAAAAAATTGACATTAGCGAGGAGCAGGTGCGCCTTCGCAACCACTGCGATTATTTCAGAAGTATACTTACAGAGCCTGAAGAAAGCAAAGGCAAAAAGCTATCATTCATTATGCAGGAGATTGGAAGGGAAATAAATACCACCGGTTCCAAAGCTTATGATTCAGAAATTCAAAAAAGTGTGGTGCTTATGAAAGATGAATTGGAGAAAGCAAAAGAGCAGGTGTTGAATGCGCTGTAGGTTTATTAGATGACTGTTGACAGATGAGGTTGAGAAAAAAAAGAATGTTGATTAACAGATGACGGTTGAGTGAAAAACCTTCGTGCTTCTACGTGCCGACGTGTCGTTGTGGTTCAAAGAAAAATTGTTGGTTGGATAATCCCTTTAAAATCATTCGTGCATTCGTGGCAAATCAAGCGGACCGTTTATAGAAAAACCTTTGTGCCTCTTTGCGCCTTAGCGCCTTGGTGGCTAAAAAAGATTACGGTTAAAAATAAGAAAACTTATCCAAAGATTAGTATCAACAACAACTCTGATATATTCATTTTGAGGCATATCGCGCGGATCTTACTTCTTCTACCATTGCAGTTATTTCATCAAGATCAGGTGCATTTTTTGAATTAGCTCGCATCTTTTTTAAATAAACTTTCACTGTAGAAGCAGGCTCTTCCGTAACCTTAATTAAGTTTAGGTCTTGCATACCTTTTATTAATTGCAAGGCTTTTCGATTTAGGATTTCAATCCGTAATGCTTCCATATTACAAATTTATGAATTTTCATGCCTAAAGGATGGCATATCAAAGGTATGTTTCTACTCAAACAATCTTAAGAGCCTATTGACTCTGCCACTCAATACTCCCTCCTCACTCCAACGCTATTCAATACATTTGTAAAAAAATTTACACTTGAACAAGTTCTGGATCCTTATTTTGTTGACCTGCGTTTCGTGCAATACCATCGATGTGTTTGAAAAAACCAATATGTTTCCCTCGCACAGCTGGAAAGAATCTGAAAAACCAACTTTTCAATTCAACATCACCGACACAACTTCACTTTACAATATCTTTTTTGTTATACGGCACCAGGATGCTTACCGGTATAACAACATTTGGGTAAATGTTACTGTTATAAGTCCTGTGGACACTTTGCAGGTGCGCCGCGAATTTATATTGTCTAATAATACACAAGGCTGGTTAGGCAGTGGTATGGATGATATTTTTGAACACAGGATATCCTTCAACAACAAACCTGCAGCGCTCAAAAAGGGTACCTATTTTTTTACCCTTCAACAAGCTATGCGGGAAGATCCGCTGGACTATGTAATGAATGTGGGCATTCGCGTTGAAAAGGCTAAATGAAATACATGAGGAGGTTCAAATCTAGTAAGCTGGCTGTTATAACCCTGGTGTATTGGGTACTGCTGGTGTACATAGTTGCTGCACTCGTTTGGTGGTTCATCGCTCTTAATCAACAAAACGAACGTATGTCGTTATTGCTTTTTAACGAACTAAAGCACGACGACCCGGCCTACCTTATAAAGACTGAAAAAATAGCCGATGCCAGGCAACGAAAGACTGCGCAATATGCGGGTGAAGGTTTAACATTTTTTGCGCTGATTTTAGTTGGTGCTGTATTTGTATACAGGGCTACCAGGCGCCAGATTAAGCTATCGCAACAACAGCAAAATTTTATGATGGCTGTTACGCATGAGCTTAAAACGCCCATTGCCGTCACCCAACTTAACCTTGAGACACTTCAAAAACGCAAGCTGGAAGAACCCCAACGTCAAAAGCTTATTACTAACACATTACAGGAAGCAAACCGCCTGAATACCTTGTGCAATAACATACTGCTTGCCAGCCAGCTGGATGCAGGGGCATACAAGATTTCGATGAGTGAACTCGATATGAGCACTTTGGTGCAGTCTATAGTTAACGAATACACAGACAGGTTTCCCAACAGGAATATTACGCATCAAATAAGTCAAGATATAGATTTGGTGGGAGAGCAGTTGCTGCTTCAAATGTTGATCAATAACCTGCTGGATAATGCTTTAAAATATACTCCTAAAGACAAATTAATTACAGTAACACTTACAAGTAAAAACAAACAGGTATTACTGTCTGTTGCCGACCAGGGACCGGGCATTCCAAAAGAAGAAAGATCAAAAATATTTGAGAAATTTTATCGTATTGGCAACGAGAACACACGTACGGCTAAGGGGAGCGGATTGGGCTTGTTTCTTTGCAAAAAAATTGCTGAAGATCATGACGCCGATATTAAAGTAAGCGACAACCAGCCACAAGGTTCTATTTTTACTGTTGAGTTTAAAAGCTGAAGTATGCTAAAAGAAAACAGTAAGGCAAATATTTTATTGGTGGAAGATGAAGAAAATCTGCACGATGCCCTTAAGCTTAATCTTGAACTGGAAGGTTATGAAATTACATCAGCATACGATGGTACCGAAGCCTTAAAGGCGGTGAAGGATGAATACTTTGACCTGATAATAATGGATGTGATGTTGCCTGGCATTGATGGCATCAGTGTTACAGAAAACATTCGCCTTACTAACAACGAAGTGCCTATACTTATTTTAAGTGCCCGAACAACCAGTGCCGACCGGGTACTTGGTTTAAAAAAGGGCGCCGACGATTATATGGCAAAACCATTTAACCTGGAAGAACTTTTACTGCGTGTAGATAAACTCATTTTAAAAAATAAAAAGTTGCTGGACAAAGAAAATGTGGGCGATACCTACGAGTTCGGCAATAATAAAATTGACTTTAAAGCACAGGAAGCTACTTGTTGGAACAATCAGCATATTGAGTTAAGCAAAAAGGAAGCTATGTTGCTGAAGTTGTTAATCGAAAATAAAAACGAGGTAGTAACCCGTGAAAAAATATTGCAGTCTGTTTGGGGTTACAACGTGTATCCTACTACCCGCACTATAGATAATTTCATCCTCAACTTTAGAAAGTATTTTGAGCAGGACAGCCGCAATCCAAGGTATTTTCACTCAGTTAGAGGCGTTGGTTATAAGTATACGGGAGGATAGAAAGTTGCTTTTAGTTCATTATCTTTTAGATTATAGTTTATTTTGATAGTATAGATCTTTTTAAATTTTTATATCGCTGCCAATGTTCGTATCGATAAGATATTTCTTTAAAAAGATTCAATTTGTCTTGTGGAAATTCTGCTAGCCCTTATGTCGGCATTAATTTCTTTTGCAGTTTTACTTGAGTCGAATGCACCAAAAGATTTTTTGAATGAGGATCTTTTGTCGCTCACATCCACCTTTAAACTGTCTGTTAATTTTGCAATGATATCGAGTTTTGCGCTTGTGTTTAAATTGTATAAAAGCCCAACATACTTGTCAACAATAGTAGAATTTGTTTTAGTTCCTTTCATATCCAAATTTAAAGCAAATACATTGTAATATTTTGAACCAGGCCATTTGGTTCATCCCAAATCGTCGCACCTCCGTGGGGACCCGTTGGCGGTCAGGCGACCGCCAACGGCCTGCTGCGCCGCTGTTGGTCGCCTAACCAACGGCGACAATTTGGGATGACCCCGACCATTTACAGGAAGTAAAGATTTTCTTTTCAAGTATTTGTTGTCAGGTGCTTCATTTCTTTTCTCTCTTTTATTCCAATCTTTTTTAAGTGTTGAACATCTAAAGTATACGCTCCAAACTCCTCTATTACTTTACCTCTCATGGCGTAAAATCCTTTACCTGAAGTATTGTAAAATTTCGCCGCAGGCGGGAAAAAGACAGTATCCAGCCAATCGCCCTGCGCATCAATAAAAGTATGGAAGTACATGCGTTCCCCTTTTATGGTACCCACAGGTTTTGAGGTAATAAGGTAGCCTAGCATTTTTACTTCTTTTCCGCAGTGTTTTTTTAAATCTTCTGCACCTGTATAATTTGCCGGGTCATCGTCTACCAAATCAAAAACATTACATAGGGGAAAGCCCAGCAATTCAATTTCATCCATTGCATCGTCAAGCGGGTATTGGGTTAAAGCAGGCAGGCTAAAACTGAGAGGGGATTCTTTAAATAGCACACTTGCTGTTGAATGTTTGCTGTTCTTTTTCTGTAAAAAATTAGCCTCCCACAACAACTCTTTTTTGCTGCGGGCAGTAAAGCGAAATGCACCTACCCGTATCAATAAATTTAATTGTTCAATACCGGGGCTAAGCCTTTCAATAAAATCCTGCATGTTAGCATAACCGCTTTGCCTGTTTTCTATAATGGCATGGGCCAGTTGCTGCTCCAGGCTATCAACATGTATAAACCCGGTAAAAACATTTTTTCCTGAAATAGAAGTGAGGTAACTGCTGTTGTTTACGCATGGCGCATGCACCGTTGCACCAGTCTTTTTTAGTTCATGAAAATAAAGTTCTCTCGAATAAAAGCCGCCAAAATTGTTGATGACCGCTACCATAAACTCCATGGGATGATACACCTTTAAAAACAGGCTTTGATAGCTTTCCACTGCAAAACTGGCTGAGTGTGCTTTAGAAAAAGAGTAACCGCCAAAACTTTGAATTTGCCGCCATACTTCTGTGGCTAGTTCAGGTGTATACCCCTTCTCTTTACAGTTATTAAAAAAGTTTTCCTGTATTTTTTGGAATGCTGCGTGGCTGCGGTATTTGCCGCTCATGGCCCTGCGCAAAACATCTGCTTCCCCCATATCAAGCCCTGCAAAATGATGCGCTACTTTTATAACGTCTTCCTGGTAAACCATAACCCCATAGGTCTCTTTTAACAGCTCTTCCATTTTGGGGTGCAGGTATTCAAATTCGTTGGGGTGATGGTAGCGGTAAATGTATTGCTTCATCATACCGCTTTGCGAGACACCGGGCCGTATGATAGAACTGGCAGCGACGAGGGTCAGGTAATCATCGCACCGCAATTTTAATAGCAACTGGCGCATAGCAGGGCTCTCAATATAAAAGCACCCAATGGTATCTGCCTTACGAATTTGTGCTGCCAGCAAGGGATCTTTTTTCAAGCGCTCCACATCATGAATTTCTATGTGTTCACCTTTGTTGGCTTTTACAATTTCCATACATTCTTTAATATGCCCCAAGCCACGCTGGCTAAGTACATCCAGCTTAAACAAGCCTATTTTTTCAGCCACATGCATATCAAGCTGGCAGGTAAAAAAACCTTTAGGCGGCAACTCTGTAACCGCATATTGGTTTATGGGCAATTCGCTAATAAGCATACCACCGGCATGTATGCTTAGGTGGTTGGGAAAGTCTTTTAGCTTTTCTGCATAATGGTAAATCTGTTTTTGAATTTTATCATCTTTTAAACGGCTTTGTTCCAGCAGGTCAATTTCTTCTTTAGGTAAGCCAAATACTTTACCAAGCTCCCGTAAAATGGCTCTTGTCTGAAAGGTTGAGTACGCCCCTAACAAACAAACCTGATCATGGCCGTAACGGGTAAAAATATAGTCTATCATTTCGTCCCTGTCGGACCACGAAAAGTCAATATCAAAGTCGGGCGGCACAGAACGATAAGGGTTGAGGAACCGTTCGAAATACAAGTCCAATTCAAGCGGATCTACATCAGTAATCTCCAGGCAATAGGCAATAATTGAGTTGGCACCACTACCCCTGCCCACATAAAAAAAGCCGCGACTTTTGGCATAGCGAATAATGTCCCATGTAATAAGAAAGTAGGCATTAAAACCAAGATCATTTATAATTTTAAGTTCTTTAGCCACCCTTTCTTTTGCCGTTTTATTACGGGCTCCAAAGCGTCTCTTCATGCCATCCAGCGCCAGCTTTTCCAATAGTTTTTTATCGCCTGCTTTAGAATTGGAGTAAATCTTTTTTGTTTTGTCGGTATTGAATTCCATAGTAACAGAGCAACTGTCCAGTAACTGAAGCGTTGTAGTAATCATAGCAGGGTGTGCGCTAAATGCATTACAGAGATCTGCCTGTGTTACAAACATTTCGTGGGCACCTGCAATTTCAGAAGGTTGCTGTTTACTTAGGATTATGTTCTTATCAATCGCACGTAACAGCCGGTGCACATTATAAAATGTTTTGGTTTGAAAGGTTACCGGTTGCCTGATGACAAATTTTGCCGGGTGCAAATGAGCATTAATGCTATACAATTTATTTACCTCGGTTGGTTGTACGCCTATGAGTTCGTGACTATGTAATTCGGTGGGTTGCAAAGTGCCTAAAGCATAAATAATAAAAATATCTTCGGTTAAGGTGCAACGTAAAGGAAAGGTTTTTTTTTGTTGCAGGTGTTCAGATAAAAAACGGTGTATTGCCAGCAGGCCATTGTTGTTTTTAGCCAATAAAATATAGAGGAAATTATCCTCATTCCTTACCTCAACACCTGCAACGGGTTTAATATTTTTTTGTTGGCAATAATCTACAAAATCCCATAGGTCTGCGGTAGAATTGATGTTTGTTAATGCCATAGTTGTAACACCATTAGCCTCTGCCATGTTTACCAACTCTTCGGTTTTAATGGTGCCGTACCGTAGGCTAAACCAGGTTTTACAATTAAGATACATACACTTTTGAGGCGCTTTGGGCGCCATTGTTTGCTAAAATTATTAGCAAAATGTGTGAATACGAAATCTAATTTTAAAGTTCATGCAAACGATGTCAGGTAGCAGCGTGTAAATCATCAACCTATGGGAGTTATAAATCGGGTAATGTGCTTTTACCAAAATTTCGTCCCTCTGGGACTTGGAGAAACTTGGATTATGGGTTTCTACCAAATGTCGTCCCTCTGGGACTTGGAAAAACTTGGTTTATGGATTCTACCAAAATGTCGTCCCTCCGGGACTTCAACGTTTAAAATCTATTCTTTTTTTTAGGAAGGTACTGAGATTTGGAAAGCATAAGCCGGGCCGATCACTTTGGTAGAATGAAAAATTGATCAATGAAGTAAAGTCCGACAGAACGATCATTTTTGTAAACGTAAGAGCAATTAATTCGTAAAGTCTCACAGGAAAGTTAAATAAGGGTAGAATGACATCTTGGTTAAAGCAATAAAGTCCCATCAGGACGATCATTTTGGTAGAAGCTTAAAGCAATAAATGTCGTAAAGCCCAAGCGGGGCGATAATTTGATAAAAACATTTAACCGGATTGCGAAGCTTCCAGGAATATCTTATCCATTCAACAAAGCATCAATCTTTTTTGCCAGCTTATGATCCTTTTCTGTAACGATGTCTCCGGCATCATGTGTATTCAGCCACATCTCAACTGTGTTGTATACATTGGTCCATAAAGGATGATGATCCATCTTTTCAGCCTCCAGGGCTACACGGGTCATAAAGGCAAACGCTTCACTAAAATTTTTAAAAGTGAATTTCCTGTACAACTGATTATCTTTTTCTGTCCACATATTTAAATGAATTATGAATGGTGAGTTGTGAATTGTGAGTTGTGAATTGTGAGTTGTGAGTTTTAAGTTGTAAGTTATGAATGGTGGAATACATCACGAATAAAATTGTTAGGGTCATAGTCGGATTTTCTCAGCCTGGTTATAAGATACCAATGGCCATTGACTAATTCCTGATGATTACTGTCCACTGACCATTCACCTATTCTACATTCTTATATACCTTTCCTTCCTTCATTACAAAACTTACTTTGCCCATAGCCTCTATATTTTGCAAAGGGTCACCAGTAACAGCAATAATGTCGGCAATTTTTCCTTTCTCAATAGTACCTAAATCGTCGCTCATGCCTAATAAATCAGCAGCATTTACGGTTGCAGCCCGTAGCGCTTCTATGGCTGGCATAGCAGCCTCAACCATGTAACCAAACTCCTTATAATTTTTGCCATGCATAAATACACCGGCATCGGTACCAAAGGCAATTTTAACTTCTGCCTTATAAGCTCTTGAAAAAGTATTTTGAATTTTTGAACCTATGGCTATGGCTTTTGGGGTAATTATATCTGGATAATAACCGGGCTTTTTTGCAGAGTCTGCCACGGACTTACCTGCCGTTATAGTAGGTACATAGTAAGTGCCGTGTTCTTTCATAAGTGTCATTATTTCATCGTCCATCATAGTACCATGTTCTATGCTGTTTACACCTGCTTTTACGGCTCGCTTCATAGCCTCTGCACCATGGCAATGGGCAGCAACTGTAAAACCATAATCCTTTGCTGTTTCAACTATTGCCTTTAATTCTTCATCTGTAAACTGTGGATTTTCGCCACTCTTGGCCACACTCAAAACACCACCCGATGCCGTAATCTTAATCAGGTCTGAGCCCTCTTTATAACGCTGTCTTACTGCCTTTCTACATTCGTCTGCCCCATTGGCTACACCAGCCTCCGGGCCGGGGTCGCCCATTAATGATCTGCGGTACCCATTGGTAGGGTCAGCATGGCCACCTGTTGTAGCAATGGCCTTGCCTGCGGTTATAACTCTCGGCCCGGTAATGGTACCCATGGCAATGGCATTACGCAAAGCAATGTTCACTCCGGAGCCACCTAAGTCGCGTACGGTTGTAAAGCCTGCCATTAAAGTTGTTTCGGCAAATCGCACGGAGTTAAAGGCAATATCTGCCTCATTTTTAGTAAACTCATCCAGGTAATGGTTGGGGCTTGTCTTGCTTTCGAGATGAACGTGCATATCCATAAGACCAGGCATAACCGTCTTATTTTTCAAGTCGATAATTTTAGCTCCTGTACTATTGGCAAAACCATCTTTTATTTCCACTATTTTATTGCCTTCAATAATGATAGAAACATTACTGCTTACTTTACCACTTTTAGGGTCGATGAGTTTACCACATTGTAAAATGGTTTGTTGGGAGTAGGCCATTACAAGTGAAAAGAACAGGACTATTATGAGGATACTTTTCTTCATAAATGCATTTGAGTTTTGATTTGGTAAATTAAGGGAAAGTATTTAAGCAGTAACAAGTGTACAGAACTCACGAAACTGTAATGCATTGATTATGGTAGAGATGAATGTATGGGTTACACACTTAAATAAAAAAGTAACGATATAAATATAGGGAATGCCATGTGACATTCCCTGCTGGGTTATAGCTTATTGACAGCAATTTTTAGCCGCAATCACAATCACAACTGCAATTCAATGAGCTACTATTCTTCCTAAGTTTTTGCTGGTTGCCTCCCACAGCATAATAGCCTTTCTCAACCTTAGCTGGTTTTGAGGCCCGTACATAACCCATTTGTTTTTTAAGCAGGCTATCCTTACCGGTACCTATTGCATAATAGCCCTTGGTAATATTTGGTTGATGATTAACTACAGGTGATGTTGCATGATTTAAACAACACAGTTGTTGGTAAGTACTTTTAGTAAGTTGATTGGCGTTGCTTCCGATTGCATAATATCCTTTAGTAACAACAGGTTGATTTTTGTTGGACTTGCAACAATCATTTTGCTGATTACAAACCTTTTTATTTTGTGCAATAGTGGAGATGGTTAATATTAGCATCCCTCCTATCAATAAACAGAAATTTTTCATATCGTTTTTGATTTACAATTAAAGTGAATCCAATAAGCTTATCAGATAAGATCTGTATTCTTAAGTAGCATAATACTGGAGTAAAATGAGTAGCACCTTAATTATTAAATAAGCAAAACACGATTATGGAGGTACAAGGAGTTGGAGGTAATTGGAGTTGCATAATATGTAAGTTTCAACTCCTTTGTATGCAGAATAGTAAGTGGAGGATAGGGACTTTGAAAAGGACTAAAAGTTGGGCTTGCAATCCTTTGTTGCTTTGCAACAGTTACTGCTTTATGTATTTCAACAAGTTTGCAAAACTGAAAAAGTGGATGTTCATCGCTACCAGTTGCAGCATGACCTGCATTAACCGTGCATGGATTTTCAAATGCAAACAAAGAAGCACTTAATACCTTGCTTTCTCTGCAATCTTTTGACCAAAGCATACCTAAAAAAGATGCAGCATACAGCAGAACAAGTAATATGGAAGTGACCTTCTTCATATAGCAGGACAAAAGTATATAAGAGCATTAAATCTTTATTGCTCCTTATAAAAAATTATAAAATAATTACAAGTAGCCTGGCTTCTATATGGGTTAAGCTTTATCGAGGAAAAATTTGTGAGCACTTGTTTGCTTCGGTGATATTTGTAAAAATTTCTTATGTCTCATAAAAACCTGCTCTTTTTTCTTGCGTGTATTTGGTTGTATGGTTCATCATGTTCAGGAATAAAGCAGCTAGAAAATAGGGGGGCTAAAAGCATTAGTAGCCTGGTGTTTTTATCAGAAAAAGACGTGCCGTTTAATCAGCAATTTAATGGCACTACAATTGGCGGACTTTCAGGTATTGATTACAGTGCAGCAGAGAATGCTTATTATTTAATCAGCGATGACCGGTCGGCCATCAACCCTGCAAGGTTTTATAAAGCGCAGCTCATCATCAACAATAATAAAATTGATACGGTTATTTTTATATCGGTTGATAGTCTGAAGGATTTTGCAGGCACAACTTATCCCAACTCTGCACAAGATCCACTTCACACCCCCGACCCCGAAGGCATTCGATACAACATCAAAAACAATACACTGGTATGGACCAGCGAAGGTGAGCGCATCGTAACTGCCAATACAACCGTAAAGGCAAATCCAACTATTTCAATTATCGACAAAAAGGGACAATTGCTGGACACCTTTATATTACCACCTCAACTTAGAATGAGCAAGGATGAAACCGGCCCCAGGCAAAACGGGGTTTTAGAAGGATTGACTTTTGCAGATGATTTCAAAACCTTGTATGTAAATGTTGAAGAGCCTTTGTACCAGGATGGACCCCGTGCTATAGTCACCCCAAACAACGCCTGGATACGTATCGTAAAATTTA
The DNA here is from genome assembly GCA_038211085.1 of Chitinophagales bacterium. Lineage (GTDB taxonomy): Bacteria > Bacteroidota > Bacteroidia > Chitinophagales > Chitinophagaceae > Segetibacter. Next base: position 21,902 of record JBBQVY010000020.1, read on the forward strand.
ATACGGAAAGTAAAAAGCCCACGGCGCAATTTGCCTATCACCTGGACCCGGTGGCTTATCCACCTGTTCCTGAAAATGCATTTAAGGTAAATGGCATACCCGATATTTTATCTGTGGCAAAAAACAAGTTGTTGGTAATAGAACGTTCTTTTTCCAGCGGAAGACTGCCCTGTACCATCAAAGTTTTTATAGTGGATCTATCCCTGGCAGGAGACATTTCGAATAACACATCGCTTATATCAAATCCACCTTTAAAACCGCTTAGTAAAACTTTGTTGCTTAACATGGATACGCTGGGTATTTATATTGATAATGTAGAAGGGGTAACCTTTGGGCCAGACCTGCCAAACGGCCACAAAACTCTCATTTTTGTATCTGATAACAATTTTTCTGCTTTGGAAAAAACCCAATTCCTTTTATTTGAAATCATTCCTTAATCAGGATGTATCATTTCAGCATGTTCATTTCAGCCGGTAATGTTGTAACAATAGTGAGGTACCTGTTATCAGTATTGCAATATATTTTCGTTTAATTTCATCATCATATTAATAAAAAAGAAGCGCATGAATTTTAGCATAGAGGAAGATATAAAACAACAATTGCTGGATGAACTAACACCGGCAAATATTGCATTTCAACATAAATACCCGGGTGATAAACCATCCAGGCAACCGGTGCATACGGTTTATGGCGGCGCCAATTTATTTAAGTCGGATACAGTATTAAAAATGGGTGAAATAGCCCTGAAAAGCCTACAGACTTATGCGCCAAATTATATAGCACTGGCAAAAGCTTTACACTTAAAGGGGCATGAGCTGCTACCCAGTCAACCAAAGGCAATATTGGATTTGGTGCAAAAGATGGATGGCTTACATGAAAGTGATCGTAAAAAGGAAAATGGCTGGCTGGGTTATTCCATTTATAATAAGATCATTAAAAAATTACAAACAGAAGCAGTTGAAGATTTTAGAATTGATTTTGAAGATGGCTTTGGAAACAGGCCAGATGATGAAGAAGATGCAACTGCTGTGCAGGCCGCAAATGAACTAGCAAAAGGAATGGCTGAAGGCACCATTTCTCCATTTATTGGCATACGCATAAAAGCTTTTACTGAAGAACTCAAACAACGTGGGGTACGTACACTCGATATTTTCCTAACCACTTTACTTGAAAGAACAAAAGGACAATTGCCCGAAAATTTTGTTGTAATGCTGCCCAAAGTTACCATGCCCGAGCAGGTAATCACACTGGTAAAATTGTTTGAGTTAATTGAGCAAAAACACAAGATGCCTGCGGGTAGTATGCAAATGGAAACTATGGTAGAGGCCACGCAAATTATTATGGATGATGAAGGTCGTAATCCTTTATTCAGGATTATAAAGGCCAGTGGAGGCCGTTGTATTGCTGCCCATTTTGGAACGTACGATTATACAGCTAGCTGCAACATAACTGCTAAGTACCAAACTATGGATCATCCTGTTTGCGACTTTGCACACCACATGACCAAAGTAGCCCTGGGAGGTACAGGAATATTTTTATCGGATGGAGCTACCAATGTTATGCCTGTTGCACCACACAGGGGTGAGGAGTTGACCTATGAGCAGTTGGTGGAAAACCGGCAGTCGGTACACGCTGCCTGGAAAAAAGGTTTCGATCATACTATGCATTCGCTGATTAATGGTTTTTACCAGGGGTGGGATTTAAACCCGGCACAATTGCCCACGCGATATGCAGCTACCTACAACTTCTTTTTAAGCAGTTATGAAGATGCGGTGTTCAGGCTAAAAACTTTTGTAGACCGTGCCGCTATCTCAACCCTAACCGGTGATATTTTTGATGATGCAGCAACAGGACAGGGGTTGTTGAACTTCTTTTTAAAAGCAATGAATTGCGGGGCTATTTCAGAAGAAGAGGCTTTGGTTACTGGGCTTTCAATTGATGAAATCAGAAGCCGCTCGTTTTACCGCATTCTGCAGGGTAGAAGAAAGGGGAAGTAAAATAATTGGAGAGTCTGTAAGTATTCAAATAATTAAATAAAAGAAAATAGCATTCACCTAATTAAAAGTGAATGCTATTTATGTTAAACTAAAAATTAAGTAATAGAAAGTAAAATGTTGAATTATCTCTAACTACTACATTTTACGAACAATTATAGACCAATGACCTATTGACTAATGACCAATGACTTTCTCTACAGAAATCCTTCAGCCTTTTTAACCATGTCATCTTTCATATCAGATGCTTTACTAACAAAACCCTCAGCTTTTTTAACCAGGTCATCTTTCATATCAGATGCTTTACTAACGAAACCTTCAGCTTTATCTTTATAATCCTTAGCTTTCTCTTTAAGGTCTTTCGCTTTTTCTTTTACTTTCTTTTCCATTTTGCGGGCTTTTTTCGACAATTTTTCCCGTGTTTTAGCACCTTCTTCAGGTGCAAGTAATACGCCTGCGATAGCGCCGGCAGCAGCGCCTACTACCAGTGCAACAAGTATTTTTGAAACATCTTTCATAAGAATGAGTTTTTAAAATGTGATTTAATGATTATATGTTTTTTAATAAGAACGTGTTGTTTCTGCTCCCCAAAATAATAAAAATTTTTAAAGAAAGGTTACAACATGTTGATGTTACAACTTTTATAACTTCTTAGCTACTTGCAATAACCAAACCATCATAAAGCATTTATTTAAGCAGCCATTTTAAAATACCCAATTTGCCTTTGTAAGGAGGATATTTTGCTGAAGGATCAATCCAGGTGCTTGTTTTAACCACGCTTTTTTGGCGAGTAAATGTGTCGAAACTAAACTTACCATGATACGCCCCTACTCCGCTATTGCCGACTCCACCAAATGGCAGTTCAGCATTTGCAAGATGAATTAATGTATTGTTTACACACCCCCCGCCAAAGGAAATTTTATCGGTATAAAATTTTTCGGTTGCCGCATTATTGGTGAAAACGTACAAAGCCAATGGGTTGGGCATCCGCTGCACCATTTCCACTGCTTGTTGGTGATCTGTAAATGTGTACAGTGGAAGTATGGGTCCAAAAATTTCCTCCTGCATTACAGGACTGTTTTCTGATACATTTTCTAACAAGGTTGGAGCTATGTATAATTTTTCTTTATTAGTCTGGCCGCCGAAAACAATAGTTCCCTGGCTTAAAAAGCTTTCCAGTTTATTATAGCGGTTGTCATTTACAATTTTTCCATAATCGGCAGAATGCATAGGATCGTGTCCATAAAATTGCACAACACTTTTACGCAGCAGTGCTACCAATTCATCTTTCCGGCTTTCGTGAACCAATAGATAATCAGGTGCCACGCAGGTTTGGCCAACGTTTGTAAACTTACCCCAGGCAATGCGTTGTGCGGCAACTTTAAGGTTTACATCTTTATCAACAATACATGGGCTCTTTCCACCCAGTTCTAAAGTAGCCGGTACAAGTTTATCGGCTGCCATGAGGGCAATTTCCCTGCCTACGTGTATGCTTCCGGTAAAAAATACATGGTCAAAACGATATTGCTTCATTAGTTGGGGAACCACTTCCGCTCCATTCCCTGATGCCACTGCTATATAGGTTGAAGGGTAGGCCTCTGTTATAATTTTTTCAACTATTGCCGAGGTATGAGGGGTAAACTCCGACGGTTTTAAAACTGCACAATTCCCTCCAGCAATAGCACCAATTAAAGGAGCCATTAACAATTGAAAAGGATAATTCCATGGTGCTATGATAAGCGTTAAGCCTAATGGATCGTGGATAATTTTGCTGGACGATGGAAAAATTATCAAAGGAGAACTGACTGTTACAGGTCGCATCCACTCCTGCAAGTGCTTTAATGTGTGGCTGATTTCAGCGTAAATAAAACCAATCTCGGTGCTGTAGGCCTCTTCTGGTGATTTTTTAAGATCGTTGTACAAGGCTTCCATGATAGCCTCTTCATTTGCCTGGATTGACTTGCGAAGATTTTGTAATTGACTCTTTCTAAAGGCATAATCAAAAGTATCTCCTGTGTTAAAATACTTTTGCATTGCTGGTATATCGGGTAGGCTCATATGGTGCTGCTTGAATATTTTTTGGCTATCAAAAAGGTAAAATAGAACATTTAATTTGCAGTTTTAAAGGCAGGCAGTTTTTTAAATTTTAAAAGTGACTTTATGGAATATAGTGATGAGCATTTTATGAAGCAGGCCTTAAAAGAAGCGCAATATGCGTATGACGAAGAAGAGATACCAATAGGAGCCATTATAACCATGGACCATAAAATTATAGCCCGGGGCAGAAATTCGGTAGAAAAATTAAATGATCCAACAGCGCATGCCGAAGTGCTGGCAATTACTTCAGCATGTAATTATTTGGGGAGCAAATACCTCGTAAATGCCACTTTGTATGTAACTATTGAACCCTGCCACATGTGTGCAGGTGCTTTGTACTGGAGCAAGTTGAGCCGAATTGTTTTTGGGGCGTTTGATGTTAAAAATGGATATCAGCATTTCTTTGGAGATCGCAACCCGTTTCATCCAAAAACTGAATTGCATTATGGAGTACTGGCAGAAGAATGTGCCATACTGATGAAGAATTTTTTTAAGGCACGTCGGTAATGCCTTTACTATAGTTGAACTTTTACAATCGTATTACGTTATTAAAGCAAACGTTTAACATGTCAAGGGTATACTCACTTAAAACAATTACCAACTTACCTATATCGCTGGAGAAAGCCTGGGACTTTTTTAGCCGTCCGGATAATTTGAAAGATATCACACCATCGCAACTTGGATTTGAAATAAAGAGCAAGCACCATGGTGAAAGTATGTATGCAGGACAGATAATTGAATATACAGTGAAGCCCGTCTTAGGCATTCCTTTGTATTGGATGACAGAGATAACACATGTGGAACAACATAAGTTTTTTGTAGATGAACAACGATTTGGGCCTTACACTATGTGGCACCATCAACACCATTTTAAAGAGGTGCAAGGTGGTGTAGAAATGACAGACATTGTACATTACAAACTTCCCTTTTGGTTTTTGGGTGATGTAGCCTACAGCTTATTTGTAAAAAAGCAATTACAGGATATTTTTGATTTTAGAACAGTAAAAGTGGAAGAACTTTTTGGAAAATTTGGTGTGAAGAAAAAGGAGCATCTGGCTACCGTTTAATACTATCATTTTATCAGGCTACTGCTCATAAAAATTTAAGAAAGAGCTGTTGCAAACAAGTCTTAAAGATGAAAGGAGCGTCGCAACAGAAGCTACATCAGCGAACAAATACTCATCACCAAAATCAAATTTAATTGTGCAACATTGAAACACCAGGACAAAAAAAGCCGCAAAAGCGGTAAACTCTTTGCGGCCTTTGTGGTAAGCTGTTATATTAGAAATCAAAGTTGCGCCGGGCCATGTTCCATCTAAAACCAAGCGACATAATGTTGGTGTTTTGTTTGGTTCCTGTAGTTGGTGTGTAAGTTCTGTTTTGCAGATTTACATCAACAAACATATTTTCTTTAACCTCGTACGACACCAGGAAGTTGATGTTGTTTACAGTAACCCTGTTGCCATTACCAATAAAATATCCATACTCCTTAAGCTTACCTGTTGAGGGGTCTATGGTACGGTTGGTATACAATTTAGAAGGGTTGCTGCCCAAACTTGTGGCTGCAGTATCAAGCCCCTGGTAAAAGTGGATCAATTTTGCTTCAATGTAAAGTTTGTTTAAAGGCTGGTACCTGAGTATTCCAATCATTTCCTGCAAGCCTGCACCTAAAGGATGCGCAAAAGGCTGGTTAAAATGGGTAAAGCTGGCAACACTGTCGTTATGCGAGTATGTAAACGGGCGAATACGGTTATCTTCTAACTGGAGGTCAAGGTTTTTAATCCCGAAGGCGTCAACATATTTAACCCCAATTTGGTAGCCATATTTATTAGCCCACCAGCCACGATTGTCTTTAATTTCCTTCAACTTAAACTCATCCAGCAATAACTGGCCATAAATCTGTACAGTCTTTTTTACATTAGCCTTAACTGTTAAACCAAGCATAGCATTGTCTGCGCTGCCAATGTCAGTTTCAGCAGGGCGTAAAAACAACACAGGGTTCAGGTATTGAAAATCAAAATGATCTTTTCTGCCAAACATTACCGCATCAAACACACCTACATTTAACCATTTGGTGGCATTAAAGGTTAGGTAGTTCATGCGAAAATATTTGCGTGGCAACAAATTGTCACTAGCTCTTGCACCTGTTGTTGGTATTAATTCCATGTACAGGTTCTCATAATTCAGTTTCCATATACGGGTATTGATTTTAAGAAAAGTAGCGCTTCCCGAAAAATCGCTCATGAATAAACTGCGTACACCATTACCAATAAAATTTTTATCGTAACCGAATTGTATGTCGATATACTTTGATGCATTCAAACTTATTGAAGCACGGTTGTCAAAATAATCTACCCCACCGGCTGCTTTAAAATTCTTATAAAAACGAGCTCCGGGTACTGCTCTTCGCATGTTTATGAATTGCTGTACATACAAAGGGTCACGTTCCTGGTTATCGGTTATGTAAATATCAAAACCAACTTTTCTGCCTATTAATCCACGAACAGCTACACCGCGGCTATTGTAAAACAATTTCTGCGAATTGTCTTTTTCCTTCGATACCTGGTATTGTATCATAGGGTTTACTGCCAGGAAAAATTCTTTGGTGTTAAGCTCGTAAAAATTAGCCGGGTTATGATAAATGGGGCCGATTGGTTTCTTGCTCAAAAACGATTCACGTGGTTTGGCCCACTCTGTGTTGTTCATTAAAAAACGCTCCATGTTGTACTTATCAATCTCCGATAGGTTTGGTGCGCTGGCATTTTTGGCCGTAATAAGACTGTCAATTTCATCAACAGCCTGCGTGGTTAACCTTCGGTTAAAGGGCATTGTTGAGCTAAAGTTTAATGATGGGTTTGTGCCGGATTTAATTTCGAGACGATCCAAAAACTGGTAAGATTTGGTGCCCAGCATTATGTAGGAACTTTGAGCGAAGGTTGAGAGCGGTAATAAAAAAAGAAAAAGGATGCGAACAGATTTAATAATTTGCATGGATTAAGGTTATAGTACAAATTGAATTATGGTGAATTACATAGTAAAGAATATTCGGATTGTCAACGAAAGTAAATCATTCTATGGTGATGTTTTGCTTAAAAATGGTCGTATAGAAAGGGTAGGACCCTCCCTTTCTGTTACGGAAAATGTTATAGAGATTAACGGTGAGGGCCGTGTTTTATTGCCCGGTGTTATTGATGACCAGGTGCATTTTCGAGAACCGGGACTTACCCATAAGGCCACCATTTATACAGAGGCAAAGGCAGCCGTGGCCGGTGGTGTAACTAGTTTTATGGAGATGCCCAATACTGTACCGCCTGCGTTTACCCAACAATTGCTTGAAGACAAATATTATACTGCCTCGCAAACCTCACTGGCCAATTACTCGTTTTACATGGGTACCTCCAACAATAATTTGGAAGATGTATTACAAACCAATGCCAAAAAGAATGATGTATGCGGGGTAAAGATTTTTATGGGTTCTTCTACGGGAAACCTGTTGGTTGATAATCCGTTAGTGCTTGATAAATTGTTTGGCGGCGTTGAGATTTTAATTGCCACGCATTGCGAAGTTGAGGGCATTATTAAGGCAAATATTGAAAAGCTTCGTCAACAAAAAGCTGTGTTTGAGCCGTCGGATCATCCTTTGATTAGAAATGAAGAAGCATGTTTTGAGTCGTCTTTCATGGCAGTTCAACTGGCTAAAAAGCACGATACCCGTTTGCATATTTTGCACATATCTACCGAAAAGGAATTGCAACTTTTCTCTAACATGCTGCCCTTGAAAGATAAACGCATTACCGCCGAGGTTTGCGTGCATCACTTGCATTTTACCAGCGATGATTATGCAAGGCTGGGCAACCAGATTAAATGCAACCCGGCTATAAAAGCGCCACATAACAGGCAAGCATTGTGGCAGGGTTTGTTGGATGATCGTTTAGATGTAATTGCAACCGACCATGCACCACATACCTGGGCCGAAAAGAATGAACCCTACGAAAAAGCACATGCAGGCCTTCCACTTGTGCAACACCCGCTACAGTTAATGCTGCAATATGTGAAGGAAGGAAAAATTACTCTTGAACGCGTTGTTGAAAAAATGAGCCATGCTGTGGCAGACTGTTTTCGGGTAGCTGAAAGAGGATTCATTCGCGAAGGGTATTATGCTGATTTGGTAATTGCCGATCTTGATATGCCAATGACGGTTGAGAAAGAAAATTTGCTCTACAAATGCGGCTGGAGCCCACTGGAAAATGAGAATTTCAGTGCATCTGTCACCCATACTTTCGTTAACGGGCATATGGTTTATGGAAATGGTGGGTTTAATGAGTCCCAGATGGGTATGCGTTTGAAATTTGACAGGTAAACGAAATTCTAATACATATTGCCACGGATATTCATCATAGATTGCTTTATGCAGCATAATAATTCAGACCGGAAATGCAAGCAGACAAAACCACGTTAAATGATCTGTCCATATTTAATAATGATGAAGAGCAATCGGTATTTCACCATATAGATTTCACTACAACTGTCGGCGGCAGAGATGTTTTTAGAAAGATGTTATCATCGCCATTGAGCGAATTAAATAAGATTTATGAAACGCAGCAGTTGCTTGCCCTGCTTATAAAAAAACAGCAGGAGTGGCCCATAATTATAACCAATGGTACGGTCATGGTTATAGAGCGGTATTTCGAATCACCCATAAACGATATTCCCCGCGACCCTAATAAAATAAGTGCTCTTTCCTATCGCTTTATTAACTCGTCTGACTACTCTCTTACCAAATATTCTGTAAAGCATTTTGGCGATTTTGTGCAGGGCATACAAGGGCTGGTAAATATGTTTACTGGCGAAGAGGTGCCTAAGATGTTGCAGGTATTGCTCAACAGGCTGCAGATGCTGATCAACAAACCGGTTATAAATGATTTTTTATTAAAAGGTTCCGTATCAGATTTATCGCTTGTGAATGTTTTAAAGGTTGCTTATTTTTTTAGAAGGCATTATAAAAATGAAACCCTTGAACTAATAAATATTTTCAGCCGGCTGGATGCTTATTATGGTATGGCACAGGCTTGTAAAAAGTTCAGCCTGGTATTTCCATCTTTCCAAAAAAAGAGTTCACCTTTTATTGCTGCCGATGGTCTTTTTCATTTGCTGTTACCTACACCGGTAGCTTATGACATTGTACTTGACCACGAGCAAAACTTTTTATTTTTAACCGGGGCTAATATGGCGGGCAAGAGTACGTTTATAAAAGCCATTGGTGTGGCGGTTTACCTGGCTCATGTTGGTATGGGTGTGCCAGCAAAAAATTTTAAGCTCAGCTTGTTCGATGGCTTGCTGAGCAACATACAGGTAGAAGACAATATTTTAAAAGGGGAAAGTTATTTTTTCAATGAAGTGAAACGGGTTAAGAAGACCATTGAGAAAATAAATGACGGCCGCAACTGGCTTATTTTGATTGATGAATTATTTAAAGGTACCAATATGCAGGATGCTATGAAGTGCAGTGTTACTGTTATTGAAGGCCTGCGTAAACTAAACAATGCACTCTTTATTTTGTCCACACATTTGTACGAGATTGGCGAAGGATTGAAGCAATATCCTTCAATCAAATTTTCGTATTTTGAAACCCACGTTAATGATGGCCAGTTGGTTTTTAGTTACACTTTAAAAGATGGAATAAGCAACGACCGGCTTGGTTACCTGATTTTAAAAAGAGAAGGAGTGGTGGAGATGTTGGATAAATTGTAGCGGTTTACAACCTGACAACCGGCTTGCATAAAGCAGGATTTAACCACACCTTTTATCAGGCTTTTACAGGTAATTTATAACTTTGAAACTACAATGTATACACCATGAGTGCTTTACCAAAAAAGAAATACACGGTTGAAGAATATTTGCAAATGGAACTGACGGCCGCCTACAAAAGCGAATACTACAAAGGTGAAATTTTTCCGATGGGTGAAATTGAAGGTGATAGCCCGGAGGCTATGGCCGGAGCATTGCCGCCGCATAATAAAATTTTATCAAACATTATTTCCGCCTTCAGTGCAAAACTTAACAACAAGGGATGTGATGTGTTTGGTAGCGACCAACAAATTTTTATTCCTGAAACTGGCCTTTATACCTATCCCGATATTTCTGTTTTTTGTGGGTCGTTAATATATGAGAACTCCATGGCGTTAAAAAACCCAATATTATTAGTGGAAGTTTTATCCAAAGTAACCGAAGGTTATAACCGGGGCGGTAAGTTTCAAATGTATCGTTCAATTCCAACGCTTATTGAGTACTTGATGGTGGATAGTAAGCAGGTATATGTGGAGTTATGGCGTAAAGAAAACGGCACCTGGCTGCTAGCATCCGAAACCAGGGATTTAAACCAAATCATAACGTTGAAAAGTATTAGCAATACTTTTCTGGTACAAGAGTTTTACCACCGGGCTTTGGAAATGATGGAATACCAGCAGCAGTTGCTGCGATAAATATCATTTTGCTAACTCATTTTATAAAAAAGCATGTTCGTGCACCTCTGGTCAAATTCCTCAGGACTAACCTAGCCATGCTACCGCCATCTCCTTTAAAGCGGTGCCATCTTTTTAGCTGTTTTTTCCCAGCCCGGCAAGCAACCCACTAAATAATTTAAGCGCATTTTCTACCACCTGTGCATTGCTAATTGGGATTTTTAAGTAGGTCTTTCCTGTTTCATCGGTTTGGGTAAGCTTACTTGCCAGGCGCTGCACGCCTGCGGGATCGCTTAGTGTCTGTAGTAGGCTTTCCATAAAACTTGTTCCCTTTTGCAATACATCATCTTCCATAGTTGATGCGGTAGTAATAGCAGAAGCGGCAGGTAAATTTTCAATATCGGTTTCTTCCTCCTCAATTAATTCAGGTTCGGTAGCATTAGCGGGAGCTGCGGACATTTCTTGCTCAGTAGTTCTTTCCTGCGCTTCATTTTTTATAATAGCGGTTTGTTCTGCAGGTAAGCCTCCGGTAATGGATTCTACCGATTTCATAAACTGTTTAAACTTACTTTCACCCATGAATATACTGTTGTCGCCGCCATCTAAAATTCCGGCTGCTACGCCCTTTTTAAACTTCAATACTTCCAGCATCCGTTCTTCTATGGTGCCTTGGGCAACCAGGTTTATAATGCTTACATTTTTCTTTTGTCCCATGCGGTAAATGCGTCCAATACGTTGTTCCAATATTGCCGGGTTCCAGGGTATATCAAGATTAACCATATAAGAAGCGGCTTGCAGATTAAGCCCCACTCCCCCGGCATCGGTTGATAAAAACACCCTGCAAGCTGCATCCTGATTAAACTGTGTAAACAATGGCTCACGGTCTTTACTTGGTATGCCGCCATGCAGGTAAGCGAAACCAATTTGTTTTTCATTCAGCATTTGCGCCACCAGCCTTGTCATTCTTTCCCATTGGCTAAATATCACCACCTTTTCATCGGGCATAGCAATGATTTCTTCCAGTATATTATCCAGTTCGTCCAACTTAGTTTGATAGTTTGTTTGCTGGTCAATGATGTACGTAGTATCGCATACCATCCGCATCAAATTCAAATTATTCAAAAGCCTTTGACGCTCTTCTTCTTTTAAAAAACCAATTCTTTTCCACCTGTTTACAAGCATTGCAACAACATCGCCATATTCCATATGCATTTTGCTTTGCTCGGTTGTCATCGGCACAAAAAAGTTTTTATCCATTCGTTCAGGCAAATCTTTCAGCACTTCTTTTTTGGTGCGGCGCAACATCACATTTTGTAGCACCTTGCCAATTTCATTTAAATCTTTATAACCAACTACCTTATTTGTTTCGTCTTTAATTTGGTGTTGCGATAAAAAATTATGCAGCGACCCAAGCAGGTAGGGATTTACAATCTGCATTAAGGAATATAATTCTTCAATATTATTTTCGACCGGCGTACCGGTGAGCACCATGGCATACGTAGTTTGTATGCGTTTTATTTTTGCAGAAGTTTTAGCTCTCCAGTTTTTTATCCGTTGCGCTTCATCCAGTATAAGCAAATCGGCCTGCATGTTGTTCAGGTATTCATAATCGTTTGCCGCAACCTGGTAGCTTACTATAAAATATTCATGTTTTTCATTTTCATAAGTTGCCATGCGTGTAAGCAGGTTACCCTCAACCACGCACACATTTTTATTCGCCGTAAATTTTTCTATCTCATTTCTCCATTGATACTTTAGCGAGGTAGGGCAAACAATAATGGCTTTATTAATTTTAAGCTCATTGCGCATTACTTCGGTGGTAACAATAGCCTGGAGTGTTTTACCCAAACCCATATCGTCGGCAAGTATGCAACGTCCGGCTTTTAAAGCAAACAGCACCCCGTCCAGTTGGTATGGAAAAAGTTTGGCCTTGCTAATACCCTCAATTAATTTGTTTTGTTTTTGTGACACCAACTGATTTCTATGCAAGGCATTTCGCTGGTGAATAATAAATTCAAGTGCATCTTCGTAGCATCTAAAGTGTTCGTGCAGGTCGAGGGCCGATTTATAAAACTTCTCAAATTGCTGAAAGGACTCCAACTTTAGCACAAGGCTTTTATCAAAGTATGTTGCGGCAAGCTTTGAAAACGCTTTCTGTTCTTCACTGCCAATTCGAAGTTTTACTTTTCTTTCGCCCCGATAATCTAAATAAACAGAACTGTAAGGCGAGGTATATGGTTGCTGTAATGCACGCCGAAGCACAGGCTTTGAGTTGATGTATGATAAAACTGCCTCAATGTGTTTGCAGGTACCCAACAGGTTGGTTTTATAGTCGTGACAACTGCAAAAGTTCAGCGAATTATCAGCACTGCGCAAGGCAACTTTATAACTGTTTTTAGAGTGCTGGCTGTAAACATTATAGTTCGTAAAAACTACACCATCGCCCGTTTTTTTTATGGTGAATTGCTCATCTTCAGCAATCTGCTTTCGCAGCGCCGATTGCCATTCAAAGTCGCTCATTTCATCGGGTTTACGGTTGATGGAAATGCGAGGTTTAACTGACTTTTTTGTGGCTATCGATTTTGATTTCATGGTGTGCTGAATTTGAGTGTTGCAATGTTACAACTGCTGTATAATTAGTACCACCATAAAATTTAAATGTTGATAATTTGAAAGAAGTTGTTTAAAGATTCCATGTGAAGGATTGGCTTCATATTTTCCCGTTAATTGGCGTTGAGCCTATTGGTCACTAGCCGAATACCGGCGGTTGAACCAGTTTTTTACCATTTGGGTAAGTAATACATAGCATACCATCATGGCGGCAAGCCATAACCAGTACATGGGTGGCAGCGCTACAAAACCTAACACGCCGGCCAATGGCGAAACGGTAAGCCAAACCCCCACACAAACAATCAATATAGAAGTAACAGTAAGCGGCCAACTGGCACGGCTTTCTATAAACGGAATTTTATTGGTGCGGATAACATGAATGATAAGGGTTTGGGTAAAAAGTGATTCTACAAACCAACCGGTATGAAACAGCGCCGGGTTGTTGGCGCATTTAAAATAATACCACATGATGATGAAGGTGCAATAATCGAACAGCGAACTTATGGGACCAATAAACAGGATGAAGCGTTGAATTTCGGCAATAGCCCATTTGCGGGGCTTCAGCATCCAGTCGGCATCAACATTATCGGTAGGTATGGTAGTTTGCGAAAAATCGTAAAGGAGGTTGTTGGTAAGCACCTGTATGGGCAGCATGGGCAAAAAAGGAAGGAAGGCGCTGGCACCCACCATGCTGAACATGTTGCCAAAATTGGAACTGGACGCCATTTTTATATACTTGATAATGTTACCAAATACCTTCCTTCCTTCTATTACGCCCTGCTCCAGCACCAGCAGGCTGTTTTCGAGTAAAATAATATCAGATGATTCCTTCGCGATGTCTACAGCGCTGTTCACCGATATGCCTACATCAGCCACCTTAAGGGCAGGGGCATCGTTAATGCCGTCGCCCATAAAACCCGTAACATGGCCAAGACGCTGCAGCGATAAAATGATGCGTTGTTTATGTACGGGTATCAACCTGGCAAACACACTGTAATTCATTACCACCTCATCAAGTTGTTTGTCGTCCATGGCTTCTATTTGCGGGCCTGTCAATATACTGTCGGCGGGTATGCCCACCTTGTTGCAGATGTAGGCAGTAATGATTTCGTTGTCGCCGGTAAGTATTTTTATGGTAACCTTTAGCTTTTCCAGGTTAAGCAGGGCTTTTGCCGCCGTGGTTTTTGGTGGATCGAGAAATGAAAGAAAGCCTAGCAGGGTCAGCTCCGTTTCGTCTTTAACCGAATAGACCTGCTCGTCGGGGGCATTGGGCATTGTTTTATAGGCAAGTGCCACAACCCGCAGTCCGTGCGAATTCATGTCTGTTACCTTCTCCATAATTTTATGCATCCATTCGGGTGATATGTCTTGCATTTGCCCGTTTACTTCAAATTGGGTGCACAGGGCCATCAATCCTTCTACGGCACCTTTGCAAATAAGGGTGTTTAAACCGGTTTTGTCTTCTATCACCACCGACATCCGTTTGCGTATAAAATCGAAAGGTATTTCGTCTATTTTTTTGTAGGTGTCACGGCTTGATGCCTCCAGTTCTGTGTGGTTTAAAATGGCCTCGTCCATCAGGTTTTTTAGCCCGGTATGAAAAAAGCTGTTGAGGTAGCCAAATGCCAATACCTTGTCTGACGACTGGCCATTGGGATCGTGGTATTGTTCCAGCACGATGCGGCCTTCGGTTAGGGTGCCGGTTTTATCAGTGCATAGCACATCCATGGCGCCAAAATTCTGGATGGCATTCAGCCGTTTAACGATCACTTTTTTCTTAGACATAGCCAGGGCCCCTTTTGATAAATTGACCGTAACGATCATGGGCAGCATCTCTGGCGTTAGGCCCACGGCCACGGCCAATGCAAACAAAAAAGCCTCGAGCCAGTTATGACGGCTAAGGCCGTTGATGAGAAAAACGGCAGGCACCATGACCATGATAAAACGGATCATAAGCCAGGTAAAACGGTTAATGCCTTTGTCAAAACTGGTAGACACCTGCTGGTCGACAACATGGGTGGCCAGCGAGCCAAAGTTGGTAAGGTTACCGGTATTGACTACCAGGGCAGTGGCCGTTCCGCTTTCTATATTTGAACCAAGAAAACAATTGTTGATTGCGTCCAGCGGGTCGGCAGGCACCACCGCCGATTGATCGGCATATTTTTCTACAGGCAATGCCTCGCCGGTAAGGGCAGCCTGGTTTACAAACAAATCTTTGGTGGTGAGCAACCGGATATCGGCCGGCACCATGTCGCCCGATCCAAGGCTGATAAGGTCGCCGGGCACCAGCATTTTTATGGGTAATTCTATTGCCTGTCCATCGCGGAAAACGGTAGCATGGGTGCTAACCATTGCCTTTAGTTTTTCGGCGGCCTTATCGGCCCGCATTTCCTGCACATAACGCAGCACAATGCCTAAAATCACCATTATAAAAATAACTGTAGTGGCTGCAACATCGCCAGTGAATGCCGAAATAATGCCGAGTATGGACAATAAGATGACCAGTGGATTTTTGATATTGGAAAGTAACCGCTGCCAGGGCGACACCGGTTTTTTGCTGGCCACTTCGTTGAAGCCATATTGCAGCAGCTTTTGCTTTGCTTCGTCGTGCCCGAGGCCACCGGGCTTGTAACCCACAGCCATTTGAATAGTTTGCAGCGGCTGGCTTAACAGGTTGGGTTGAAGACCAGTGGTATACATGGTATTGTGCCCGGCAATTTTAGGGTGAAAGGAAAGCTTACAGGCAGCTTGAAGTTATTTAAATAAAAACCAATACAGGCGCGGCTGTTGTAAAACACATTACAGAAAAAAGCGGTGGGAGAAAATTAGTTAAATGGCCAATTATTTTTTTGCCAGCTGTAAATTTTCATGAGCCGATTAAATGAATTATTTGGCTCAAAATTTCGATCAATTCCATGGTGGTAAAGCGTTCATAAAAAAATCCCGTATATTGGGAAAACGGGATTTTTATGAAAAAGAAAATAACAAGATTTATGCTTTTGGTAACTCACCCACCATATTGCCCGGCACTACCCATTCATCAAATTCCTCAGGAGTTACATAGCCAAGCTTAACCGCCATTTCCTTTAAAGTGGTGCCTTCCTTATGAGCTGT
>JBBQVY010000021.1:0-38144 GCA_038211085.1 Chitinophagales bacterium
CCTGCAAATTTTAGCCCTGCTTTTTCAGCTTCGGTTTGTATAAAGTGAACCAGGTCTTCTCTTTCGCTTTGTTCAATAAAATATTCTTCGGTCTTATTAAGTTTATTAAAAGACTTTACAACTTTTTCAATAGCCTTCCAAACATCTGTATTGTCTTTTGATGTTGAAAGATTATCCATGTAAGTCTCTAATATTTTATCAGTTGCACCCAGGCGGCTTTTAGTAAACATTCCATCTTCTGTCATTTTCTCCCTCCACAAGTACAATGGATTATTATTTTTTAAACTATCCATTTGGCAATTTTTTTAATATATAATCACTGATAACAATCGTGCCTTTCCTCAGTTTTTTTAAGTAACACAATAAATGTAAAACATGTAAAGTACAAACAGGTATAATTATTATATATTCTTAGTTCTTTAAAATACTGGTTGTTTGGGCAAGTTATTAACCAGGTGAAGTTATGGTTGCATTTTTAAAAAAGAAGATTAAGAGCAGGGTGTTTACAAGTTTATAAAGAGTGCTTTTCTGCAAAATAAAAAAAGGGCCAGGATAGAAATCCAGCCCCGTTTTAATCCAATATTCTATGAAAAACCACTTATATAGATGCTGGCTGAAATGTTAAAGTTGCAACTGTAGTAACTTAAATTTTGATATCATTATAATAAGCATAAAAAAAGTGGAGCGTTTCTATTTTGGCACGATTGTGATAGTCATTGTATAACTATATAACAATCGGCCTACGGGCCCAAAAAAAGGAATTATGAAAAAATTGATCGTATTATCAGCAATAGCATTATTTAGCATCACCACATATTTAGTCTATGCCTCACCTGCACGTATGATTGTTAAGCAGGAAAAGACCGACAAACGTAATGGAGTACTTATGGAAGATGGTTCCATGTATGTTTTAAAAGATGGTACCAAAACAGAAATGACCAAAGCGGTTATCATGTCTAATGGAACCAAAGTGCTGGCTAACGGTGAAGTTTACTTAAAAAATGGTGATAAGCTCATGTTAGAAAATGGAGACTTTGTAAGTAATGGCGGTAAAATTGAAAAGGCCAAGCCATAAGAGCAGTCATAAAATTTATATGCACATAAGCCATCGATTTTTCGGTGGCTTTTGCTTTAATATACCGGGAGGTACATAGCTGTTTTGATGGATGCCAAAATATACCCTTCCCCCATTGTTTAACATTGTTTCTTACTTTAGGTAAAACTTTACATGTGAAGATTCTTTTAGTTGAAGATGAAGTGGAATTGAGTAAAAGCATTTGTCTTTACCTTAAAGAAGAGGGATATGTGTGTGAAGTAGCTACAGATTACACTACCGCCCTACAAAAGACAGAAACTTATTCCTATGATTGCATCTTACTCGATATCTCCCTGCCCGATGGCAATGGCTTATCAATTTTAACCCAACTAAAGCAAAACAATAAACTGGATGGGGTCATCATAATCTCTGCAAAAAACTCTCTGGACGAGCGGGTGAAAGGTTTACAATTGGGTGCAGATGATTACCTGCCCAAACCTTTTCATTTATCCGAACTAAGTGCACGGGTTGAGGCCATCATCAGGCGAAAAAATTATAATGGCAGCTCCACCTTAAAATTTAATGAGCTTACTATTGATACTGCTTCTAAAGTTGCATACAACAACCAACACCCCTTAGACCTTACCAGAAAGGAGTATGAATTGCTGTTGTACTTCATTGCCAACAAAAGGAAAGTGTTGTCTAAAAATGCCATAGCTGAGCACCTGTGGGGCGATGATATGGACCTGGCCAACAACTATGATTTTATATATACCCACATAAAAAACCTACGTAAAAAGTTGCTTGAAAAAGGTAGTAGCGACTACCTCAAATCTGTATATGGAATGGGTTATAAATTTACCGACCAGTGAAGCTATACAGCCGGTATAACCGGGTAAATATGTTATCTGCAGCTTTTATTCTGCTCATCAGTAGTTTGTCTTACTATTTTATTATTCGCAATATTCTCATACAGGAAATAGACAAGAATTTAAAGGTAGAAGAGGAAGAAATAATGGATTACGTAGCTAAGAATAAAATCTTACCTAACGAATCGTATTATAAGGGCCAGGAGATAAGGTTTAAGAAATCAAATGCAATCGTAAAAAGGCATTTTGAAAGCACTGTTTCTCCGGTTGCTAGCTCTCAAAATAATGAGCCGGTACGGCAACTTCTCTTTCCTGTAACTGTGGGTGGTGAACTATATACAGCTATTGTTAGAAAGTCGCAGGAAGAAGCCGAAGACCTGATCCGATTGATCTTTTTTGTTACAGCAGTAATCTTTATATTACTGCTGCTTGTTATCGCCTTTGTCAATCGCTTTATATTGTTCAAATTGTGGCAGCCATTCTATAATACATTGCAGCAGCTAACCTCCTTTAATGTAAACGATGCGCACTCTATGCATTTGGCCGGCAGCAATGTTGACGAGTTTAATGAATTGAATACTTCCGTAATTAAGATGGCTGACCGGGTAACAAATGAGTTCAATTCTTTGAAAAGTTTTACTGAAAATGCTTCACATGAAATGCAAACTCCCCTGGCAGTTATCAATTCAAAACTCGATCTCCTTATACAGCATTCCAACGAGAGCCAGGCAGAGCAGTTGCAGGCTATTTATGATTCCGTACGCCGACTGAATAAACTTAATCAAACCTTGTTGCTTCTAACAAAAATTGATAACCGTTTATACCAAATGGCTGAAGAGATTAATATTAAAAAACTACTGGAACAAAAGCTCCAGCAACTGGAAGACCTTATACAGTCACGGGAGATAACAGTAACGACTCATCTGGAAAACGTAAGGCTTCAAATGAATTATGACCTGGCCGATATACTGCTAAATAATCTTTTAAATAATGCCATTAAACATAATATTAAAGGTGGAACCATTGAGTGCATATTAACTAACGATCACCTGTTGTTTACCAACACAGGCCTCGCAAATTCATTTGATGATGCAGATATTTTTGAACGGTTTCAGAAAGGTGCACATTCGGATGGTACCGGCTTAGGACTTGCTGTAGTAAAGCAAATTTGTGTGGCCTCTAATTTCAGTATCAGCTATAAGTATGAGTTCAACCTGCACCACATTGAACTTTATTTTAACCGCATGTAACAATGGATGCTACACCTTTGGTTGTTCGGGCTTTTTGGATTTGCCTAACAGTTTATCAGCGATGTTCCATTTTACTAAAACAAAATAACAGAGCATCAACCAAATAATACTTAGCAATGCCCCGGCTATAACATCGCTTGGGTAGTGAACTTTAAAATATACCCGGCTTAAAGCGATCGTGCAGGCAAATAAAAAGAGCAGGATACTGAGTATCCATTTAGCCGCCTTGCTTATGCCTGTTGACCAGATTAAATAAATCAACAATCCACAGAAAGTAAACGAAGAAAAAGAGTGCCCGCTGGGATAACTGTACCCGGCAATATTCTTCAACATGCGCTCTTCGGGGCGGGGTCTTCTAAAAATATCTTTGAGCAGGAATAAAAGTGCAGCGCTAAGTATACCAATGGCCGCAATGTTTATAGACTTGTTCCTGTTTTTGCGCATAAAAAGAAAAAATGCGCTAAGTATAACATAGGCGGGTAAAAGAAAATTTGATGAGCCAAAAAAAGTAAAAAACAGCATGACAGGCCTGAGTTGTGGCCAGCTTTGAAAGTTGAGCATCGAAAAAATATTTGCATCAAACGTGCTTTCTTTTTCAATTACTATCTCATCTGAGATATAGTAAAGCATAAATAGGATAGCTGCAAAAATTATGGCTATTACTATAATCCTTATTGAAAAGTGCTTAACCTTATTTGTTGTTTCAGAAGTATTGTTTGCGTCCATGTTATGAACTTATCTCTCTTTAATTTTTTCAGAACATTTACTTACCCATCACAATTACCTGGAAAGTTCCAGACTTCATTTTAGGACGGTCACCCTGTTTAGCGTTTGCCGGCAATGGTTCAAATTCCGCCGTAGGCAAGTATAGTAAATGTGAACGCTCATCAATGGTTATGGTGCGTGCACCCCGTTTAGTAGTAACGGTTGAGGCTATTACAAACTTGTTAGGTCCCTTTTCATTGATAACAGTCATATTTCCCTCGCCATTGCTTGTAAAGATGGTTTTAGTAGCATTATCAAATGCCACACCGTCGCAGCCATCGCCAATAGGTAATTTGGAGATGATGTTGCCGTTATTGGCATCCATAACAACCAGTATTTTTTCGCAACCTGCAAACAATCTTTTTGTAACTATATCCATGGCCAGGCCGGTAGGTGCTTCTGCTTCTCCCAGGCTACAGTGTTGCTCTACTTTATGGGTGTTTGTATTCACCACAACAATTTCATTTTTGTCTTCAATGTTTACATACAACTTTCCTGCATGATTAGTAACGGCGGTTTCGGGTTTTCCGCCAACCGGTATAGTTGCTAATACTTTACCACTTACAGGGTCAATAATTGTTAGGTCTTTGCTTCGTCCGTTACAGGTTATTATTTGTTTTGAAAAGTCATCATATAGAATGGCGTCAGGGTTTTGGCCGGTAGCAATTTGAACCAATATTTTATGGGTAGCCAGGTCAAAAACAGTAACATTGTTTAAACGACCATTACTGGTATAGCCTTTATTTAGCGAGGGTATAAACGCAATTCCGTGTACACCATTCGTGTTTTCTATAATGCCAATACTATCGCCTGTAGTTTTGTTAAGAATGTTTACCTGGTTGCCATGCGACACATACAATTCGTTATCGTTTATTGCCAAATAATCCCAACCGCCGGGGCTGGCTATATGAAACGTTTTTTTAATGCCATAAGTGTTCTGGGCAAACAATGCCATTGCCATTGAAAAGACCAACAGGAGTGTAGCCAGTATTTTATTAGACATGTTGTATTTTTTAAAACCTTAGGGGTAAGGTTCTTTGCTTTATTGTGGGTTCTGATAGCATATCAGTTTTTCACCGCCTATAACATTCAGATTAAAAAACTTGGTTGTTACACCTGCTACTTTATGGATATAATGAATGATAATTATTTAAAAGAATATCGAAGACCCGGCATAAAATGTCCATACTGATAATTGGCACTCAATGCAAGGCGATTGGTTTTTGGTTTTGCCGGAGCTTTAATTTTAGCATAGCGATGATAGTTGCGAACTACCTGTCTTCCACTTAAAAAACCAAGGGCTGCTCCAATTAAAACATCTGTAGGCCAATGTTTATTTTCGGTAATACGGCTAAAGCCAATTAGAGTGGCTGCACTGTAAGCAATAATGGGTACAATGGGTTTATCCTTGTATTCCATTGCATAAACAGTGGCAGCTGCAAATGCTGCTGTTGTGTGGCCCGAAGGAAATGAAGAAAAGGAAGCACGATCTCTCTTATTGCCGTTTGCATCTTTAGTAAACTGGTAAAAAGGGCCATGAAAAGTGGTAGCATTTTTCATGGTAACAGGGTCAACGTAGCCAGGCCTTTGCCTGCCGGTTAAAAATTTGAGACCTGTTTCTATTACACCTGCAGTAATATAAGATTGCGTAGCCAGCAGGGTGGTGGTTTTCATTTTTTGGTTCTTAAAAATAAAACCATAAGCCCCCAAAGCTCCCAGGGTATAAATCTCGTACCGGCCACCAAATTGCGTAACATAGCTACTTGTTGAGCTAAGTATTTTATTATTATCATTTAATTTAACCGCAAACCGGCTTATAGGTTTGTCAGCAAAAGATAACGCAGCGGTAAATAAAGCCAATCCGCCTACCTGTTTGTAATCTCTTGCTCTGCCATGAAAGGGTAAGGTTAGTTGTTGCTTAAAATCGCTGGCAAGTAAAATAAAATAGGTCTTTACATTTAAACTGGTGTTTTCTGTATAAGCCTGCGGTTTAATATTTATTTGTTGGCCATTCTGTAAGGTGTCAGCTTTAAGTTTAAGGCTATCTAACTTTTGTATCAATGTATCGGTGCGCTGTGCCGAAGCACTAATGGAAACTAACATTATACAACACCATGCATATCTCAGTAATTTTCCTTTCAAAATAGATCCTTTCTTAATGTTGATATGCTTAGGATGAATATGCATTCTATCTGCTTTTTTTTGGTTTTAAACAATCAATGTTATTCTTAAACTTTGAAGCAATTCTGAAGTAGGTCAGCAAAATTGCATAAAAAATACTTGCCACGTCCTAATGGACGATACTATATAGAATTTTGTTAAGGATTGATTTTTGTTTAATGCCTACAGATTTCAGACAGATTCAAGTTGCAAATTCACAACTCAAATCATCTAAATATTAAAATATGAAAAAGTTATTTGCTTTGCTTGCCATCGCTGGCTTTGCAACCGGAGTTGCCAATGCCCAACATTTAAAGGAGTCGCAGGTACCATCAAAAGTTAGACTTGCATTTCAAAAAACCTATCCAAATACAATGGGTAAATGGGAGCAGGAGGATCATATGTATGAAGTAAATTTTAAGCATGAAGGACAAACAATGTCGGCAGTGATAGACAAAATGGGTAATATAACTGAAACGGAAACCGATATTGCCATTAAACAATTGCCGGCCGCAATCACTGCTTACGTAAAGCAGCATTACAAGGGAGCTCAAATTACTGAAGCTTCTGCCATTAAAAAGAGCGGGGGCGAAATGAATTACGAAGCCAGGGTAAAAGGTAAAGATGTAATTTTTGATGCCGGTGGTAAATTTATAAAAGAAGTAAAAGATTAGAAATTTTTAAGGGGCAGGCTGTTAGCCTGTCCCTTTATTTTAAATGCCTGGGATGAAATTTTATTTGTTTGTCTCTTTTTTATTTTTTCAGATTTTGGGTTTTGCACAAACCCACTCGCTTAACTACTTTATAGAGCAGGCACGTGTCAACAGCCCTGCCATCACCGAGTTTAATAACCAGGTTTTAAGTAACCGGCTGGATAGTTTATTGCTTCGTGCTTCGTTAAAAACACAAGTAAATTTTATAAGCAGTAACAGCTATGCACCCGTAATTAAAGGTTTTGGGTACGACAACGCCATTACCAATGGAGCCAACATAACAGGCGTTGTGCAGGCAAGCAGAAATTTTTCAACCAAAAACAATGTTGCTTCACAATTGAACGCTTTACGCCTGCAGTCGCTGGCTATTTACGATACTATAGGCATAACAGGGCAAGACCTGGTGCGCACAGTTACTGAGCAATACATCTCTGCTTATGGCAACCAGGTAGCGCTGGACTTTAACCAGGAGATTTATGATCTTTTAAAAAAGGAAGAGCAGGTTTTAAAAACGCTGACCCAAAAGAGCGTTTACAAACAAACCGATTACCTGGCTTTTTATGTAACCCTGCAACAACAACAATTTTCATATTTACAATCGCAAATTCAATACAATGCCGACTACTTAACCCTAAGTTACCTGGCTGGCCTTGTGGATACAACTATAAGCAGGATAGAACGTCCTACGTTAGATGATAGCCTGCAGGTAGATTTTGTCAATTCAATATTTTACAAAAGATTTACCACAGATAGCCTGCGGCTGGAGGCGGAGAGGAGGTTAATTGACTTTCAGTACAAGCCGCGCCTGGGTGCGTATACTGATGCCGGGTACAACTCATCGTTACTAACAACGCCTTACAAAAATTTTGGAGTAAGCTTTGGTGTTAGCCTCACCGTTCCTATCTATGATGGCAACCAAAAAAGGTATAAGTACAATAAGATTGACTTGCTCGAAAAAACACGTGCCACTAAAAAGAATTTTTACATCAATCAATACCGGCAACAAATTGCACAATTGAACCAACAACTAAAATCAACAGATTTGCTGGTGAATACCATAAATGCAGAAATAAAATACATCAATACTTTGCTTGAGGCAAATGCCAAACTACTGGAGACCGGTGATATTAAAATTTCGGACTACGTACTGGCAATAACCAATTACATTAATGCCCGTAACCTGCTTAATCAAAATTATATTAACCGATTGAGGATCGTAAACCAGATCAGGTATTATAACAGGTAGACGGCAACCGTTTTAAAATTATGTTACCAATTGTTTAAATAGAATTCATACATGCGATATTATTTTTTATTTTTTTTATGGGCACTAACATCTCTTGCCCCTTCATGCAAGAGTAAAGACGCTGCTCCTGCGGAAGAACCCATATTAAATGAGGTGCAAACGCCTGTTACCGTAACGGAAATAAGTATGGATGCAATGGTTGATTATGTTGACCTGACGGCTATTTCTTCTTTTTTGCAAAGCAGTTTTATAAAAGCTACTGCTAATGGGTATATTAAATCTGCCTTTGTTAAACCCGGCGAATTTGTTAACGCAGGCAAACAGGTATTTGTTATGCAAACAAAAGAGTCAAAGGCCCTGGGCAATACCATAAACGATCTTGATCCCAGTTTTAAATTCTCCGGTCTTATCCATATCAATGTGTCGCAATCAGGTTATATAACCGAAGTAAATCACCAGCCGGGCGACTATGTACAGGACGGCGAACAACTGGCGGTTTTAAGTAATGCCAGCAGCTTTGGGTTTCTTCTCAACCTGCCATACGAGTTGCGTTCCTCTCTTGCTGCCAATAAAAATATTGATGTTGAATTGCCCGATAAAACGCACTTGCAGGGCCGGGTGGCCAACATCCTTCCCAGGGTTGATTCTGTTTCGCAAACACAGGCGGTACTTATAAAAGTTAATGCACCCTCAAACCTGCCAACTAATTTAATTGCCAAAGTGCGAATAATTAAGAACGCACATAACAATGTGGTTTCTCTTGCCAGGGAAGCTGTATTGGCAGATGAATCGCAAACCAATTTTTGGGTAATGAAAATGATCGACTCAACAACAGCGGTTAAAGTAGACATTGTAAAAGGCATGGAAACCAGCGACAGGATAGAAATAGTAAGCCCTGTTTTTAATAAGACAGATAAAATTGTTTTAACCGGCAACTATGGATTGCCTGATACGGCGAGGGTTAAGGTGACGAAGGGTGAGTAGTCATTGGTCATTGGTCATTAGGTCATTGGTCATTTGGTCATTAGGGCTTTTGGAAATTAAGGTAATACCATAAGCATGAAACCTTTCTTCCTTTGTGAAACTTTGAGTCTTTGTGACTTAGTGGTTTAAAAAGAGAGGAAGATAAAGCCTTGCCTGTTCATCCAATATTCAAATTCCCATATCCAACTATTAAAATCAGAAACGATCTTAATGAATAATTTTTTCATCTCATATAAAAACCCGCTGGCCGTACTAGTAGTGCTTATTATGGCGGGTGGCGTATTTGCCTTTAGTAAGTTGCATACCTCTCTTTTTCCTGAAATTACTTTTCCAAAGATTAAGATAATTGCTGATGCGGGGTTACAACCCGTTGATAAAATGATGGTGACGGTAACAAGACCGCTTGAAAATGCCATTAAGAAAATACCCAACCTGGTTAATATCCGCAGTACTACCAGCAGGGGTAGCTGCGAAATTTCGGCCTATATAAGCTGGGATGCGAATGTGGACCTGAGCCAGCAACAAATTGAATCTAAAATAGGAGAGATCCGAAATGACCTTCCATCCGGTGTTCAATTAACGGTAGAAAAAATGAACCCTTCTATTTTGCCCGTAATAGGTTACACTTTGGAAACAAACAGCCAAAGTCGCACACCCATAGATATGAAGCAACTGGCAATGTTTACCATTAAGCCCTTTTTGTCGCAGGTAGCAGGTGTAGCTGAAGTACGTATTATCGGTGGCAAGCAAAAGGAGTTTTGGTTGATTTTGAATACCCAAAAAATGAGTGCATTGGGTATAACACCCGATGCTTTAACTACGGCACTTAATCAAACAAACTTTATAGAGTCTAATGGGTTCTTGGCCGACTATAAAATGCTGTATCTCTCCGTTACAGATGCTACGCTACATTCGGTAGAAGACCTTAAAAACCTGGTCATTTCAAACAACAGCAAAAGGATATTACAACTAAAAGATATTGCTGAAGTACAAATAAAGGAAGGTGTTGAGTACACCCGTATTAATGCAAATGGACGCGAAGGATTATTAGTAGCGATAGTAAAACAACCCAACAGCAACCTGGTTGATTTGTCAAAAGAAATGCAGCTTAAAGTAGCCGAACTGCAAAGTATACTTCCACGTGGTGTAACCATTAAGCCCTATTACATACAGGCCGAATTTGTAAACGATTCCGTTAAAAGCGTAACCGACAGCTTATGGATTGGGTTGGTGCTAGCCATCATAGTTGCTGTTATTTTTCTCAGGTCGTTCAAAGCGAGTGCAACTATTTTAATTACAATTCCGGTAACCATTTGCCTGTCTTTAATATCCATTTATGCGGTAGGGTATACCTTAAACATTATGACACTGGGCGCCATAGCTGCGGCCATTGGTTTAATTATAGATGATGCCATTGTGGTAGTTGAACAGATACACCGGTCGCACGAAGAGCACCCGGATGATTCCAATGATACCATAGTAAAGAAGGCCATTCATTACCTGTTTCCTGCCATGGTTGGTTCTTCAATCAGCACCATTGTAATATTTGTTCCTTTTGAATTAATGAGTGGTGTAGCAGGTGCCTATTTTAAAGTAATGACCAACACCATGATCATTACATTGGTGTGTTCTTTTATAGTTACCTGGATATTTCTGCCGGTCATTTATTTATTTCTCACCCGTAAAAAGAAGCCTGCTCTTACTAACAAACCGGCTGTTGCCCACGAGGTTAAAAAGCAAGCCTGGGTTTCGTTTTTTATCCACCGGCCAATCATAAGTATAGCTATAATGATAGCTCTGGTAGTAAGTATAGTATTGATTTTACCAAATCTTGAAACCGGGTTTTTGCCTGAGATGGATGAAGGCAGTATCGTATTGGACTATAGCTCGCCTCCCGGTACATCGCTACAGGAAACTGACCGGATGTTAAGGCAAGTGGAGAAAATTATAACTGCTATTCCTGAAGTGGGGGCCTACAGCCGTAGAACGGGAACGCAAATGGGGTTTTTTATTACCGAGCCTAACAGGGGCGATTATCTTATCCAGTTAAAGAAAAAAAGAGACCGCACTACCAACGATGTTATTGAAGAAATACGTCATAAAGTTGAATCCTCTCAACCTGCATTAATTATTGATTTTGGACAGGTAATAGGCGACATGTTAGGCGACCTCATGACCTCCGTTCAACCCATTGAAATTAAAATATTTGGTAATAATGCTACCTTATTGCAACAGTATGCAAAGCAGGTGGGAGCACTTGTAGAAAAGGTGCAGGGTACAGCCGACGTATTTAATGGGATTGTTATAGCGGGTCCTTCATTAAGCATTATACCCGACAACGCAAAGCTGGCTCAATTTGGCTTAACGCCAACTGCATTTCAAACGCAGGTCCAGTTATCGTTGCAGGGTGCTATAGCTGGTAATATTTTGGAAAAGGAACAACTTTCTATAATGAGGTTAATATATCCCAACAGCAGCAGGCAAAGCATTGAAGGTATACGAAACATGCGCATCTTTTTACCCTCTGGTCAGTTAAAGGCAATAACTGATTTAGCTACCGTTAAGTTGAATGCAGGTGATGCACAAATAGAAAGAGAAAATTTACAATCAATGGGTGTGGTAAGCTCCCGCCTCGAAAACCGCGACCTGGGAAGTACCATAAAAGATATCAAGCAAACGATAGCACAGAACGTAAAGCTGCCGCTTGGTTATCATGTAGAATATGGTGGCGAATATGCTGAGCAACAAAAGTCTTTTAGCGAGTTGCTCATTATATTAATCACCTCCAGCATGTTGGTATTTGGAACGATCCTCTTTCTATTTAAAGATTTTATGATAGCCCTGACCATTATTTTACTGGCTATGTTGGGTATATCGGGCAGCTATCTTGCTTTATACCTAACCCATACAGCCTTAAATGTTGGTAGTTATACCGGTCTTATTATGATAGTAGGCATCATTGGGGAGAACGCCATTTTTACCTTTCTCCAATTTAAAGAATCACTAAAAGACAAAACGGTAGATGAGTCCATTGTTTATTCAATTTCAACAAGGCTTCGCCCAAAACTAATGACAGCCTTGGGAGCTATAATAGCATTATTGCCCCTGGCTTTGGGTATTGGCACCGGGGCCCAGTTACATCAGCCACTTGCTATATCTGTAATTGGGGGTTTCGTGGTAGCGTTGCCTTTGTTATTGATTGTACTACCAAGCCTTATCAGGTTGCTATATAAAGGAAGAACACCTGGGCAAGCGGAGGCAGAATGGCCAACACCTTAGATTTATTTAATGGATTTATTTTTGATTTATGTAGCAAATTAATTTTAATTCTCCTGCTAATTGCAACTTAATATTATGGGTTGACATCTTAGAAAGTAACGTAACATTTACTCCAAACATTTAGGTGTTAGCAGCAACTGATTACTCCCAATATTCTTAGTTAAATACCTCTCCAACATTCTTATTAAAGCCATTCCGGGCTCCATGGAAATTAACCATATTTCCAAACTACCTCACCTATTTACTTATGAAAAGGTTCATGTACCTTTTATTGTTTGTGCTTGTAAGTACAACATTTTTAAAAATTTTTACCAGCGAATTAAAAACTGGTGTAAATAAGCCCTCCTTTGTTTTTTGTTGTAAAGGCAAGGATCGATCTAACAATACGATCCCTTTGTTTTTTAAGCAACCGCCCATATATAATGGTTGAGCGGGCAGTAAGTTTCTGTTTAATATTCCCTTATACTAACTGAGGTTTTTAAATGATGCCAGTGGCTAACATATTAGTCGCTTAAGGCAACCCATGCCCTCTTTTTTGAGAAGTCTTTACCCTATTCAATATCTCAAATTCATCTTTATAAATAATGTTTTTATGAAAAACGCAGTCTTCTTATTCATGTTTCTTTTTGAATGTTTTATGGCAGATGTTACAGCGCAAACAGTTGTAACTAATGAAACCTTTCCCAATTCATTCAATACCTCGTTTTCAAGTTCAAATAATAGTAACAGTACATTTGTTGGTTCAAGTGGCACGTGGACATCATCAGTTAATAGTAATTCTTTAGCAGCCATAGCTGTTATTCCGCCGTATTTTTCGCCCGTAACTAATGCTATAAAAATTGTGAACTGGAATACTGCTGGGGCAGGTGCAGCAGATTGCCACGCAGCCTCTCCAGCCATAAATCTGTCAGGTTATACCTGCTCGCCCAATATTGATCTGGCATTTAAGTTATACACTTACACCTGCAGTTCAGCTGATGCTAACAGTTTTCTTAAAGTGGAGTTTTCAATTGATAATGGTGCTAACTGGACATCTGTTTGGTCTAGGAGTTCTGCCCAATTGTTTAGTTCCTACGGAGCAAACGGGATTACAAATATCTCAGTAAGTATTCCTTCAGCATACCGTACTAGCCTGTTTAAATACAGATTTAGTGGATATAAGCCAGCCAATCAGTCTAACAATTTTTATTTGTTTATAGATGATGCTAAAATTACCGCAGTTGCCTGTGCTGCTGGTTCAGCAAGTATAGGCAACCGTGTATGGAACGATGTAAATGCTAATGGAATTCAGGATGCCAGTGAAACTGCTGGCTTAACAGGTGTAACTGTTAAGTTAAAGAATTCAACGGGCACCGTTATAAGCACTACCAATACTGATGCTAGTGGCAATTACCTTTTTCCAGGTTTGGCAGCAGGTTCTTACCAGGTAGAGTTTCCCACTAAATTATCCACCTCAACTTTAACTCCTGCAAACATTGGCACTAACGATAATATTGACAGTGATCCAAACCAGGCAACCGGCCTCACCAGTCTAATAACACTTATTGCAGGCCAGGCAAATACTTCCATTGATGCTGGCTATTGCCCCACAACCTTGTCGTTGGGTAACCGTGTTTGGTACGATGCTGATAACAATGGATTATTATCAAATGAGAATGGAATAGCTGATGCGACTGTTTTATTATACAAGGATAATAATAACGATGATGTAGCGGATGGTGCAGCCATTGCCACTCAAAATACTGATGCAAATGGTTACTACCTGTTTCAAAATCTTGTACCGGGCAATTATATTGTTGGTGTTGCAATTCCCAATGGATATGTAAGCAGTAGTGTAAATGCAGGAGACCCCGATAACAATACCAACCTTGACGATAATGGCCAGGTACTTGTGGGAAATGAAATAAGAGGATTGGCAATTACCCTTGTAGCTGGTAATGAACCGGATGGTGGTGGAGACTCAAACATTAGTTATGATTTTGGTTTATTACCTGATTGCGGATGTACAAATTCATCATCTAATTTAATAGTGAACCCCGGCTTTGAAAATGGAACTACCGGTTGGAACTGGAATAGCGCTAATGGTACTTTTACAACGGGAACGGGGTACCTGGCTTGTGGTACTAAAAACGGGTTTAATGTTAATAATTCCGGTACCTCAAAAGTTTGGCAGGACGTAAATATGGGGGCAGGATCCATGGTGACTTTCTCAGCTTTTGCGGGTACCCATACACCGGGTATAAGTTGCAGTCCTAAACTTAGCTTGATTTTCCTGAATGCCTCAAATACAATTATTGGCCAAACTGATATTGCAGTTACCAGGGATGTAGATGTAAATCATAATCAATTGGAGCAATATACCATCAGCGCATTGGCTCCTTCAGGTACAGTAAAAGCGCGGGTGCAAAGTTCTATTAATTGCGATTATATGAAGCTGGACGCATTTTGTGTTACAGCCACGGCGCCTCCTACATTTACAATAGGAAACAATGTTTGGTACGATATAGATCTCAATGGGGTTAAAGACAGCGGCGAACCCGGTATACAAGGTGTTGTTGTTAAGCTGTACGATTGTGCAGGCAACTATCTTAATAAAACAGTAACAACCGATGTTAATGGCAGTTACCAGTTAACAGGCGTTTCAACAGGCTCATATATTGTTGGTGTTATGCTTACTGCCGGGTATCTAAAAACTGACGCAGGAATAACAAGCGTAACCCTGGATAATCAAAATGATGGGGTTAACCTGGCAGGTAACGAAGTAAGAACCAATTGCTTTGTAATAACAGGCTCCACCAATAATATTGATTTTGGCTTGAAAGGAAACAGTACCATAGGTGATTTTGTCTGGAACGATTTAAACGGTAACGGCCTGCAGGATAGTGGTGAGCCTGGAATTAAAGGAGCAGTAGTTAAACTTACCATGCCAAATGGTACCGTACTTACCACAACAACAAATGCCAATGGTAATTATAGTTTCACTAACCTGGCTCCCGGTACTTATACAGTAACTTTTGTTACCCCTGCTTATTACAATCCATCTTTTGAGAATGTTGGTAGCAACAATAACATAGACAGCGATCCCGTAAACGGCAAAGTAACCGTAACCATTACAGGTACCCAGGTTAACAATACTGTTGATGCAGGTTTCAGCGATGATATTGATGATGATGATGATGGTATTATTGACATGGTTGAAGGCCATGGTTACGATGGATTGAAAGACTTTGATGGTGATGGCATTCCCAACTATATGGACCCAACACCTGGCTGTCCTACACCTGCCGGAACTGATATTTATGGCAACCCTTACCAGCCGATTATATGGAGAGATTGTGCAAGAAGCGGTTTTCCTAATGGTGATGGTATCAACGACTTCTTCGACTTTGATCATGATGGTATTATTGACCAGTTAGATCTTGACAGCGATAATGATGGCATACCGGATGTAACAGAAACACAGGATCCTAATATGGTAGATGCCAACCAGGATGGTAAAGTGGATGGTGGTGATGCTGACAGGGATGGGTTGATGAACTCTGCAGACAAAACACCAAATGTATACGGTGGCCCTGGTTTAACACCCCGGGATATGGATCGCGATGGTTTGCCAAATTACACTGATCTTGACAGCGATGGAGATGGCCTGTCTGATCTTACAGAGGCAAGAGGTTTCTTTGACAACGATGGTATAGCTGATGGAACGGACAGTGATAAAGATGGCGTGAATGATATCTACGATCAGATTGCCGGAAGCGGTGCACTTGGTGTAACCGTGCTGGACAATGATAATGATGGCAAATTAAATCCATACGATATCGACTCTGATAATGATGGTATAACTGATAATGTTGAAGGCCAGCCTACATGTTCGTACAAAGCGCCAACTGGTATTGATAGCGATGGTGATGGTATGGACGATGCATACGATTCATTCAACAGTACTTGTACACTAAAAGCTCCGGGCATCACTCCATACGATAAGGATGGAGATGGTACACCTGACATGTACGACCTGGATACAGATAACGACGGAGCGCTCGATATAAATGAAGGTTCGGGCATTGGCGGAAACTTTGTAAGCAACTTTGCTGATGCCGATGGCGATGGTTTGATTGACCAGTTTGATATCTTCAACAATAAAGCTGCAACAGCTAAGTTTTCAAACAACGTGTTACACAGTAACATGGGTGCAAACGGTAGCTTCGATGGTCCTTTACCTGCAGGCAGTAATGCAAGATTGCCGCAGACTGCTACCGGAAATTGCAGTACCGGAGCAGACCGCGACTGGAGAGATATTTCCATATTGCCTGTAACGCTGGTTAACTTTGCCGGTAATTCAAACCTGGGTAAAACTGAGCTAACATGGAAAGTTGCCAGCGAACAACACATAAGCAACTACACTATTGAACGCAGTACAAACGGACAGGCATTTACAGCACTAGGAAAAGTAAATGCAAGGGGTACAAGTGCATTAAACACCGTATACAATTACAACGATGATGGAGCCGGGGTAACTGCTGCCACTGTGTACTATCGCTTAAAAATGATTGAAACAGATGGTACTTACAAGTACAGTAATGTACTCAGCTTTAAAGTAGCCAACAAAGGCACGCTGAGCTTTGGTTTCTATCCTAACCCTGCCAACAGCTACCTGCAGGTTAAGATAAATGCTCAAAAAGATGGTATGGGTGCTATACGAATTGTGGACGGGTTTGGTAAAATTATTTTTGTAACCAATACACGTATAAGTACCGGTGCAAACATCATAAGCTTAAATAATATTTCAACCCTGCCTTCCGGAATGTACAATGTACAATTGCTTACCGAAGGGCAAACCTTAAATCAAAAACTGGTAATCGCCAGGTAATTTATAATCCCTATGACAGAAAAAGGCCCTCCATGTGAGGGTCTTTTGCATTATAGCAATCTGTAGCGAACCCAATCATCTCCCATGGTTTTGCTATCCATTTTTATTCACTGCCTTTTCCTTTTTTGCTTCGCGAAGCAAAATCCAATGTGCGTTTTAAAAATGTAACCAATTATTCCTATCCGGCATTTTGATTAGATAATCCTGAAACTCAACAATGAGGAATATGCAAATTGTTGATTAGCAGTAAGTAATTCTTTTTGATACACTCCTCCTTCCCAAATAAGTAACACAAATATTTTTTTCAGGAATATTTCCCATGAATGCTCCCGGCGTTTTACATGTTAACAGTTTGTTTAGAAGGGAAATATCCCTAATTTTCCACCTTATGGATTGTTCCCAAATTGATAGAAGCGCAATTCCCGAAATGCAACTTTATGTCATATGTTAACATCTACCCAACTATATGGTGTGAACTGTTTATATAACCAACGGAAGCAACGGGCAAAACAAAATTTCTAAGAAACCATTGCAATATTATTTTTTAACACGCAAGGCATTGTACCAATTATAATGACAGCAGCCAATTTGTCCCAATATGAAAAAATTTACTTTCATTCTTTTACTTTCTTTACTTTCTATAACAAGTTTCTCTCAAATCAACCTCGGAAATCTTGTTTGGAACGATGCCAATGGTAATGGCATTAAAGAGGTTTACGAAAACGGGATAGGTGGAATTACAGTAAAACTCTATACTGATAACGATGCTAACAACATCCCCGATGGTTCGGGTTTCGGAACGGTTATCGCAAGCACCACAACAGCAGTTGATGGTAAATACCTGTTTACTGCCCTTGCTGCAGGCAGGTATATTGCTTCTATCAACATTCCCGTTGGTTACAGTTTTTCACCTTCTTTTTCTGCTACTCCCGACAACGATATAGATAATGACAATAATTCGGCAGTTCTTTTTAATAACCAGGCTGAGGTTAGAAGCAATGCCATAACACTTACTTATGGAGGAGAGCCTACCTATGATGGCGATGGTATACATGGCAACCTTACTGTTGACCTTGCCATTTGCGGAAATACTGTAATCGGTGATTTTGTTTGGTTCGACAGAAATGCCAATGGTATACAGGATGATAACGAAAGTGGCTTTGCAAATGTAAAAGTTACACTTACTTTTCCCGATGGAACCACGTACACCAAATACACCAATGCAGATGGTAAATATGAGTTTGTAAACCTTGGCCCCGACGTACATACAATAACTTTTGAAACCCCGGTTGGCTTTAATCCTTCGCCTGCGCTTCACGGCCCGGATAGGAGTAAGGATAGCGACCCCGTTAATGGACAGGTTATTTTTACGGTACTTGCTTCAACCAATAATCTTACTTACGATGCAGGCTTTTATGTAAGGGGATGCATAGTAGGAAATTGCGGATCGGGGTTTGTTCAAATTAACGGTACCTGTTACAAAGACACCGACGGCGATTGTATAGCTGATAAGGACGACCTGGATGACGATAATGATGGCATTATTGATATGGTTGAAAATAATGGGTACGATGCCCTGGCCGATTGTGATAATGATGGGATACCTAATTACCTGGATGCTACCCCTGGTTGTGCTACGCCTTCTGGTACTGATATTTACGGAAATCCATACAAACCACTTATTTGGCTGGATTGCAATGGAGACCAGGTAAATGACTTTTTTGACTGGGACAGGGACGGCATTATTAACGAGCTGGATCTTGACAGTGATAATGATGGCATTTTAGATATACAGGAGGCTAGAGATGTAAGGGCTACTGATAATAATTCTGATGGCATGGCAGATGGAGTTGACCAGGATGGTGACGGCATTATGTCTTCGGCTGATGTTAATGATGTTGTGTACGGTGGTCCAGGCTTATTTGCCCAGGATTTGGATCGCGATGGTAACCCAAACTATTTAGACCTGGACAGCGACGGGGATGGCGTGGTGGATATTACAGAGGCATTGATTTTTGTAGACAGTGATGGGCTTGCAAATGGTACTGATGGCGATAAGGATGGGGTATTTACAATCGTATATAATAACAATAACAACTCAGCTGATAATTTCAATGGTTTTGGTGCCAAGGGGATTAAACTTGATGATAATGACCAGGATGGCTATCCTAATCCTTACGATATTGATTCCGATAATGATGGTATTACCGATAACGTTGAAGCCCAGCCAACCTGTGTAGAAGTTCAGCCGTTTGGTATAGACTCCGATAAAGATGGCCTTGATGATGCCTACGACTTTGATAACAATGCATGCAAATTCAGGGCGCATGGTATAACCCCTTACGATAAGGATGGTGATGGTACACCTGACATGTACGACCTGGACACAGACAATGATGGTGCGCCTGATTTTAATGAAGGCTCCGGTATACAGGGTGACTTTGTTACCAATTATAACGATACCGATGGTGATGGCCTGATTGACCAGTATGATATTTTTAATATTAAGACCGCAACTCAATTATTTATAAATAATGTAGCGCATAGTAACATGGGACCTAATGGTAGTTTTGATGGTCCCGTTCCGGCAGGAAGCCAACCCCAGTTACCACAGCAAGCTCCAGGTGATTGCAGTACCGGTGCAGACAGAGACTGGAGGGATATTTCTGTATTACCTGTTAACCTACTCGACTTTAAAGCTCTGATGGTGGGAAACCAGGTGAATCTTTTATGGACAACCGCCAACGAGGTTAATATGCAGCAATACATTGTTGAAAGAAGTGTGGACGGTAACCACTTTAGTCCTGTCGCAAAAGTTGGTGCCAAAGGTGGCGCAGTAACCAACCAATACTCAATAGCTGATGATGTAACCTTTTTGAATGGTGCAACAATTTATTACAGGCTTAAGCAGGTGGACAATGCGCAACAAGCTAAGCTCAGTAAAATAATATCGCTAAAAACAAAGCCAGGCAGTATGGTTATGCTCCATGTTTCGCCAAATCCGGCACAGGGTTTTGTGTATTTAAGCATAAATGTTCTAAGAGAAACCAATGCAGTTATAAAAATGACGGATGGGTTTGGAAGACCGGTGTATGTAAGCAAGACAAAGCTTTTTGCAGGCGTTACTACGGTTTCGCTAAATAACTTGTCTGCTTATGCTGCAGGAACTTATACCATCCAGGTTATTTTCGATACCAAAATTCTTTCGCAACGCTTGTTGATACTTAACTAGTACTTAAAACTATTAAAAAAATTAACCTTCTTAGCCACCTATCAAAAGGTGGAGAAGAAGGTTTTTATTTTTCCTAATAAAATTAAAAAATTAATAAAAATATAATACTTCAATTTATATAACTTTATCGCACACCAGGATTATTAAAACTGCAAATATTCTAACCTCAGTATTCTACCAAAAACTATTAGCCTAAGCAAACCAACTTTTTTTTTACATCTTTTAGAGAGGCAATAGTTTATTATGAGAATTTTAGTAGCAGAAGACGAGCCTTTGGTCTTAAAGGCCATCGAAATTAAATTACTTAGAGAAGGGTACCATGTTACCTGTTGCTCCAATGGTAAAGATGCCTGGAGCATGATTGAAGAAGAATTACCTAACCTGGTTATAACGGACATTTTAATGCCCTTCTGTTCGGGTCTCGAGCTTACCAGTAAGATAAAAAATGGGTATCTGCATAATACATCCGTAATCATCTTATCTGCGCTAACACAGGAGAATGTTATTGTTGAGGCCTTTAAAATGGGCGCAGATGATTTTATAGCAAAACCGTTCAGTTTTGCAGAACTCTCTATCCGTGTAGATAAGCTAATAAGGCAGAAAAAATTTGAGCATTTGTCCCTGGCTGTTTAAATTATTTTCCTTTCTCTTTATTCTGTTGAAAATTATACCAGTTATAAATTTTCTATTTTCCTAATCCCGGTTATATTAATGTGTTCCCCAAAAAAAACCATATTTCAAGGTTTGCTGCTTCTTTTGCTTTACGTAAATCTGGCAAATGCTCAAAACAAAAAAACAGGCCAGGCATTTCAAACAAAATCTTTTATACGCCATACACTTACCAATGGCGAAACCTTTGAATCGCTTGGCAGTTTATACCGGCTGCCGCCTGAAACTATTGCTTCATTTAATAATATTGAAAATTATCAAGGGCCGGTACTAGCAATGTACTTGTACATTCCTTTAAAAAGCAGCAACTTTTTAAAGACAATAACAGCAGTGCAGGTAAATAATGTGGTGCCTGTTTACCACATCAATGGCCAGGCCGAACATTTGGTTCTCCTTAATAAATCAAAGGGTAATTCTTCAAACGAGGGTTATAAATGGTCTAACGCTCCCCTGGCCTCAAAACATCTTAAAAATTTATTTGTAGATGGTTATTTGATAGTAGCAGGCAATGCAATTAATCTGTTTAAAGTAACGAGGGTAATGCCTGTAGTTAAAACAATTGTTTTTAAAAATACAATCCCCGGGCCTATAAAAATCCAATCTTCCATTGCAACCAGTTTGCCGGCTACCTCAATAACCCCAAACAAAAATTTACCCGTTGATACCGCTCAAAAAAGTGCCGCCATTACCAGCCTTGTAAAGCAGCAGGATAGTAGTTTGATTGATACGGATAGTGGAAAGAAAGAATTGGTTGAAGTAAAACCTTTGATGCCGGTAAAAAGCCTGGTGGTTGGGGTAAATAAGCCGGTAAAACACACCGGGGCGGCTTTAGAAATCTTCCGTTATATCACGGTGCTTTTTGTGATCAATTTACTTATGCTCATAAGCATCATTCTTTACCTGCGGCTAAAAAAGCGTGCAGTACTTTTTAAACAAAAATCAGGCAATGACATTAGTGAGGTTGTCATCAGCGCTTTATTTGAAACCAACGGAGAAGAAGGTGCAGTGCTGCATAAAAAATTGTTTAAAAAGCAAAAGCTTAGTATTAAAACAAAGCAGTTAGTTATTAATGAAGTTATAAAAGCGAAAACAAATTTTAAAGGCACTGCATCCAAAAACCTGGAACAGTTGTATTGCCAGTTACAGCTTAATGAATTTTCTTTAAATAAGCTAAGCCAAAGGTCGTGGTCAACTATTGTTTCAGGCATCCAGGAACTGTCTGCCATGCAACAGTTGGATCATTTGCCATCAATAAAAAAATTACTAAACCACCCAAATGAATATGTGCGTATAGAAGCGCAATGCGCTTTGGTGCAACTGGCAGGCTATGAGGGTTTACGTTTTCTGGATGATTTAAAATATCCGCTGACCGACTGGCACCAAATTAAACTTGTAGACCAGTTGAGCAAGTTGGAACCGGTGGAGTCAATCGGGTTTTTCAGGTGGCTTTATTCGGCAAACGATACCATCATTATCCTGCTGTTAAAAACAATTGCATCTGCAAAATCATTATCAATGTACCAGTGGGTTATCGTGCTTTTAAAACATAACAACCCCGCAGTAATCATTGAAGCAGTTAAGTGTTTAAAGGAGATAGCTAACAGCGATACCCCTGCTTTATTACAACAGTCTTTTGCACATCAAACCAAAAATTGCCAGCTACTGATTATACAGGTGCTTGGCGACATTGGGTGCGACGATCAAAAATTCTTTCTGCTGCATCAATTGTCTAATAGCGACGATGCCATTAAACTGGCAGCAGCCAATGCTTTGGTTAATTGCATAAACGATGGCTTTATGATTTTGCAAGAATACTGCTACGACAAAGGGTCGCCCTATACACAAATAATTTCTCATGTAAAAGAAGCAATTCATGTATGATTTGGTTACGAATTTTAATTGAACTATTAGGTTACCTGGTTATTATTTACTCGGGATTGTTTATTGTATTTAATGTTTGCCTGGGAGTTGTTTCGTCAAAA
Organism: Chitinophagales bacterium; assembly: GCA_038211085.1. Lineage (GTDB taxonomy): Bacteria > Bacteroidota > Bacteroidia > Chitinophagales > Chitinophagaceae > Segetibacter. Next base: position 23,056 of record JBBQVY010000021.1, read on the forward strand.
GAAACGAAGTACTACCTGCGTAAGAATACAAAGGCAGATTACAAATTACTTGCTTCGTCACCTTATGCTCCTTCTTTGAGTATTGTGGCTCCCTGTTTTAATGAAGCCAATAATATCATTCAAAGTGTAAGGTCACTGCTTTCCATATATTACTTTAACCTGGAAATAATAGTGGTAAATGATGGCAGCACCGACAACTCTATGCAGTTGCTTTACGATGCATACGATCTGCAAAAAATAAATCACTTTGTTCAGGGTAAACTGAACACGCAATCTATTCATGGTATTTATAAAAGCGTAAATCCAGCTTTTAATAAGCTGGTAGTTGTAGATAAAGCAAATGGCGGCAAGGCCGATGCTTTAAATGCCGGCATAAATGTTTCGGGCAATCAATTTATCATATCCATAGATGCTGATTGCATTTTAGCGGAAGATGCCTTGCTCAAGATTATTAAACCAATAATTGACGAAACAGATAAAACGGTTATTGCCTCAGGCGGCGTGGTGCGTATAGCAAACTCTTGTTTGGTTGAAGATGGTAAACTGGTAAAAGTTAACCTGCCTGTAAACCTGTTGGCCCGTATACAGGTATTGGAATATATGCGGGCATTTTTGGTAGGCAGAATGGCATGGAGCAGGTTGAACGGGCTATTATTAATTTCGGGTGCTTTTGGTGCATTCAATAAGGAAATATTGATTAACAGCGGGGGTTATAACAGCGAGACAATAGGAGAGGACATGGAACTGGTAGTACGGATGCGAAGGTATATGCAGGAAAAAAAACTTCCGTATAAGGTTACCTATATACCCGACCCGTTATGCTGGACCGAAGCGCCATCTACCATACCTGTTTTAATACGGCAGCGTAACAGGTGGATGCGTGGTGCTTTGCAAACGCTGCAATTGCACCAGGTATTGTGCTTTAACCGGCGGTATGGATTAATGGGCTTAATCAGCTATCCATATTGGTTGTTTTTTGAAGTGGGGGGACCCATAATTGAAAGTGCAGGCACCCTGGTGTTTTTATTGGGAATAATTTTTGGCCTTATCAAATGGAAAATGTTTTTTGCTATCCTGTTTTTGCTGCTCTCTGTAGGCATATTAAACTCTTTGTTTGGAATATTTATGGAAGTGATGAGTTACCATCAATATAAAAAGCCATCCGATACTTTAAAATTGGTACTTGTAGCATTTATTGAGCCTTTTTTGTTTCATCCGATAATTGTGTATGCCAATATTTGCGGCATTATTGATTACCTGAGAAAAAACAATGATTGGGGTGTTATGACACGTAGCGGATTCAAAAATAACATAAGCTTAAATACACCTAACCTTTTATATGGCCTTGAAGAACGTAAGCAATAAACCCTTGTTTAAAGTAATCCAAAATGGTTTAAAGTCGTATGTAAACTTATCCATCTGTCTTTACCTCGTCATTTTTCTGCTTCGAATATTCGAAATTGTTCAAAACAGTTTCTCTCACACTATCTCGGGAAGTATTTCAAAAATTTCTGCCTTTAGTTTTTTAAACGACTTATTGTTATGGTGCAAAGTTTCCGGGTGGTTATTTGTTGTGTACTTGCTATTTTATTTCATAAACCATAGGTTAGCACGTTTTGTTTTTGTTGTATTAGTGTTTCTTTTTTTTGTAATGAATACGGTGCTGATTCAATACTTTAATGCAGCGCTGGTTCCGCTGGGCGCCGATGTTTACGGGTATACCATCAACGATATAAAACTTACTGTAGGCACCGGCGGGATTATAAAAAAGGAATTGGTTTTTGGCTTTATAGGATTTGTATTAGTGCTAGTCGTTGCCCTTGTTTTGATTTTTAGAATCATAAGGGTAAATGGCAAAACAGCTTTGGCGTTGGTTGTTTTTTTTATATTGGCTATGGTAATTGATCCCCTAAAGCTGGTACAGCGCCCTGCCATGTCTTCAGAATACCTGAGCGACCTTACAATTAATAAAGCAAACTTTTTTATTAATGAGTCGTATAACCACTTTTTTCCCACACCAAACGAAGTGGATATTTATGCTGATAATTACCTGGGACTTTACGAGAACACGAATGACTCTTTATATGCTTTGCATTATGTTGATGAGAATAATTATCCATTTATGCATACCGACAGTACGCCGGATGTGTTGTCGGCTTTTTTTAATACATCGGCCAGGCCACCCAATATTGTGGTTATAATGGTGGAGGGGTTGGGAAGGTCTTACTCGAACGACGCGGCCGAGTTTGGAAGTTTTACACCCTTTCTCGACTCGCTTTCGAAACACAGCCTTTACTGGGATAATTTTTTAAGCGAAGGAGGGAGAACCTTTGCCGTTTTACCGGCACTGCTGGCATCGCTTCCCTTTGGGGAGAAAGGTATTTTGGCAATGGGCGAAAATATGCCACCGCACATTTCTTTAATGAATGTATTACAACACAATGGCTACAGTGCTTCGTTTTATTACGGAGGAGATGCCAGCTTTGACAACATGAATATTTTTTTTAAACGCAACCATGCAGATAGTGTAAACGATCAAAAAACATTTCCGCAAGATTTTGTAAAAATGCCCTTGAGCCAAAGTGGTTATACCTGGGGCTTCGGCGATAAAGAGTTATACCGGAGGTATTTTCAATTAATACAGGCGGCAGACAGTTCCCAACCATATTTTTCAGCCTTACTAACCGTTTCTTCTCATTTTCCTTTCTTAATAAACGAACAGGAAACCTACCTGCAAAAGTTTAAGGAAAGAATGGAATATTTAAACCTGGATGAAACTGCAAAGGCTGCCCATATGACTGATGCAAACGCATTTGCTTCAATTTTATATACCGATGATGCGTTAAAAATCTTTTTTAGTTCGTATAAAAAGCGAAATGACTTTAATAATACCCTGTTCATAATAACCGGAGATCATCGCATACCTGAGATTGCCATGAGCAGCAAGCTTGACCGTTTTCATGTACCCTTTATGATTTACTCACCACTGCTAAAGCGAAGCGCAAAGTTTTCGTCCATCTCCACCCACTTTGATGTTACCCCCAGCCTGTTATCGTTCTTAAAAACCAGTTATAATTTTGATACACCTTCGCTGGTTGCATGGATGGGCACAGGGCTTGACACAGCCAGACCGTTTCAAAATAAGCATGCTTATGCTTTTAAACAAAGTAAAAGCGAGGAGATTGATTATGTAATGGGTACCTATCAATTGCATAATTCAACCTTGTATCTTATAGGCCCCAACATGGATGTCTTACCTGAAAATGATGCGGCTAAAGCAGCGGTTTTGTTAGCTGCCTTTAATCAATACAAACAAAAAAACAGCAGGTTTATCAATGGTGCTAAATTAATACCCGATAGCATTTATACCCGTTATACCAAACCTTAATTGCTGCTAATCAAATCAGTCAATTTTATTAAGGAATAAAAAATATGGGAATGGAGCAAAGCTTTTTTAATAGTCAGAATTTAGTTTATTGCACCAACTGTAATGTTGTTAGAGCCAACATGCTTAGCCTGTAAAATGTTTATTGCTTTAGCTTCCGGTTATTATAGTATCCTTCAATTATACCGGTTATAAGTGGTTTATAAAAATTCCAGAAGAAGCTTTCCCTTTCCATTAAATCATCATTTGCATACAACAGGCTTTTAAACATGCTGATGCCCTTATAATACGAGGAGGAGAAATCAATATCATTGTCACAAAAATCGCCCGACAGATAGTAAAATTGATAATCTTTAGCACGGCTTTTGGTAACCGCCGCAATGGTTGCCGGCAGGCCATACCGGTTCAATATGGCTGCCCCTCTTTCAGTTACGTCGAGCTTAAAATTTGCCAGTACTGTATTTACCATTGTATCGGGCTCAACAACATCAATCCAATATGGATATTTAATATTGTCGGTTATAGAAAGTGAATTTCCTGCTGTGGTTAATTTTATAACAGGTACCGGAAAATTAAGGTCAAGTTCATCTTCCAGTATAACCACCTCGCCGCGATTTTTTACAAAGGCAATACCTGCTTTATTAAAAGGCCATTTGCCATTGTGATGCATCTTGTAAATATCAACAAGCCACCTTGGAATTTCTTTGTTTGTGTTTGTATCGAGAGAATTGAAAAACCTGCATGTCCAGCCACTCCACTTTATCCCAAACATGCGTTCAAACGCTCCTCTTACCTGGGGTGAAGTTGGGGAGCCAATGGTATTAAATTCGGTAATGATAAGCTTATTTTTTTCTTTCATTTTTTTAAGGAATGCCAGATCCTCATCGCTCATGCCGCCATAAACCAATCCTGAACGCTCCCCTACATTTCGCTTACGGTACCATTCATTTACATATACACCATAAGTATCGGTTACATAAGCCATGTCACAATCGTTGCTCAATTGTTCCAGTTGTTCATCAGAAAACCTTTCTAAACCTAAAACTTTATACTTATCGTTTTTTAAAGGATGGAACCCAAAATAATCATGTGATGGATCGTAACCCAAAGTCTGCGTTTTTGTAAACCTTAAATTGTTAAGCACCCAGTTAAACGACAAATGCTCTTGTCCTTTTGCAGTTATTGTGCTTTTGTCTATAATAGCGGTTACCAGTTTTTTTTGAGGTGTTACAAGCCATGCAATCCACATCCACAGGGGTACAAGCAACAGGATAATTAATATAATAAGGGCATGTCTTTTTTTCTTCATAACTAAAATCGCAACTGCAATCCAATGCCTGCATCCAACTGGTTGCCTTTTGTTTTCGGTCTGTACTCCTGGTTTACCCAACCTGCAGACAGTGATAAAATATATTTGTTTCGGATAGCATGACGGTAATTGGCTGTTACTTTTTTTGAAACCAGTTTATAAGTACTATTTAATAAAATGTCCGAACGGCTTTCGTCGGGCGATATGCCGGTGCCAAGTTCAAGTGCTACAAAATCGTTTGCGCCTCCAAAGTAATACCGGCCCGTTAAGTTGTATGATTGCGAAATGTTTTTGTTACCGGGTGTTAGGTAAGTGCGGGCAAGCAAATACCAGTTCTTGTAATATTTTCCGGCTGCAAATGTGTATATCCAGGTAGCATTACTAAAATATAAATATCTGAAACCAACTTCTGCTTCGTAGCTTTTGGGCAAGCTAACATAAAGCGATGAGCCGCCACGGTATTTTGCAAACACGCCCACATCGGCAGAATAGGCAAGGCTGAAATAGGCATACAAATGTTTCATAATTCGGGGATACCCATCTATTTCGTATTGTACTCCACTTTTCTTGAAGCGGTTTGCATAGTTTATATGTGCACCCATTGATCCTATTTTTGTTTGCCTGCGGTAATCAAGACTTGCCAAATGCCAGGGATCGCTAAACTGCTTATCAAAATAATAATACTCGTATGTAAAGCCAATTGAATTAGAAAACGATTCGGTTCTTAAACGTAAACTTAAAGCGCGGGCTGGGGTATTTGTAGCATCGTTTTGTAACAGTTTCTCAAGTACCCTATTTGCTTCAATAGGTTTATTTAAGCTTACCAGTATACGTGCTTTGGATAATAACAACTGGCTCGATTGCGGATGGAATTGCAAACCTGAATCAGCAAGGGCTAATGCACGGTCGTTATGGTCATTCCATTTTTCGAGATCAACGTAAGCAAGGTAGGCTTCTAAATTATCGGGCTCCCGGGCCAACACCATTTCAAATGCAACCCTTGCGCTATCTGCCAGTCCAGTCCAGTTGTATATCCTTCCCTTAAATATCCTGATGTCGTTATAAGCAGGACTTTTCTCCAGGGCTTTTTCGCAATAAACCAATGCAAGCGGATAGTTCTTATTATCAAATGCTGCCTTTCGGGCAAGTTGAAATAAGTCGTCGGAACCTAATTGTAAAATTGAATCGGGAAGTGGTTCTAAAACTGCACTTGTAGCCTGTAGGGAATTGTTACTGCCGGTTAGGGGTTGGGTTTCAATAACTTTAAGAGCAGCCGTTTTGGAAGTCGTTTCAGGTCGCTGCTCCTGTAACGGGATGCTCGTTAACCCAGTTGGTTCGTTAGCTTTTTCGTGTTGTAGGTTGTTTGTGTTATTATTAATTACAGGTAACCCCACCGCAGGCGTAACAGTCTTGGTAACCTTTTTTTCTTCTGCCAATTGCGTGGTGGTTTTGGTAGCCTGCATTAGTGGTATTTGAGGGGCATTATTTACATTGGATTGCACACTCATGGTTCTAACATATCCTACAACCAGGCGGATGCCGGCAGGTATTACAGCAACTATGCCCGGATTATATTTTTTGAGCAGGCTATCAGCAATTTTATATTTTATGCCTAACTGTTGTAAAGTGCTTTTTTCTTCTATCAGCAATACCAGGGGTAATATACTTTCAGCACCGGTTTTACTAAAACCTGAACTGCTATAGTTGGTAGCCGTAACAGGAATTTTTATGACTTGACCTTTATTAAGTTGACTGCCTAAACCCATGGCATTAAACCCTGCAATGGTGTTGGGCGACAGCCGGTATAAAACGGCAAGTGTCAGCAGGCTTTCTTTATCGGCTATGCTGTGGTTAAAATACAGCGTGGAGGAATTGCTTTTTACTTCTAATGCCGGCTGGCTGTAGCTGTTGATAAAGACAATGCAGAAAGCACCGAAAATTAATTTTCTCATTTGGTTGAAGCGGAACTTTTAGAAAATATGACCTAACAAATGTTAACCGCCCGAATTGGCGGCTATGTTTTTTTTGAAGATTGGAAAGGATTAAAGGAGTCAGTTTTTCTTGCTATACACCCTTACGTAGTCAATTTTCATAGATTGAGGAAATACAGAATCGTCTATACCTTGTTTGCCACCCCAGGTGCCACCAATGGCAATGTTCAGGATAAGGTAAAATGATTTATTAAATGGCCAGTGATGTGCCGGACGGTCGGCCTTATCGTAAAAATAAAAAGTTTTCCCATCAACTTGCCACTCAAGTCGTGTGGGTGTCCAAATTAATCCATAAACATGAAATTTCTCCGTGGCATCCTGTGCAGCAGTTGTACCAGTGTTCGATATAATTTCTGTGCCTGTAGTATTTCGTTTTACGTGCGCCGCACCGGTTATAATGCCTTCTTCATAACCTACATGTTCCATAATATCTATCTCGCCATCGTCAGGGTATACCCTGGGTAATTTGGAGGATAACATCCAAATGGCGGGCCATGTGCCCCTGCCTTTTGGAAGTTGAGCGCACACTTCAATTCTTCCGTAAAGTATATCTTTTTTGCCCCTGGTAACCATGCGGGCAGAAGTGTAATTGCTTTCTTTATAATTTTCTTTGCTTGCAGTAATGGTCAGCAATCCGTTTGATACCTTTACATTCTCAGGAAATCGCCGGGTATAATATTGTAATTCATAATTATTATTTTTTACATCTGCATCGTAATCCCAAATGGTTGTATCAGGTCTTCCTTCGTAGTTAAATTCATCAGCCCAGTCCAATTGCCATCCCGGTATTTTAGTGGCCTCTTTTTTTTGAGCTGTATAGCTGAGGGCAACACAACAAATAATGAACGATAAGATGATGGATTGGTTCAACAGTTTGGTTTTTGGGGTGAAGTCTAATTTGGTTACATCTTTATTACACCAGCTAAATCACTACAATAAATTAAAATGGAGTTCATTAAAATTTTGGAGAGAAGAAAGCTTAAGATCCGCCAATGACCATTTATCGCTTTTTTGTGTAGAATGCTCTGGCACAACCACACACTTCATTCGTGCGGCCTTTACTGCTATCATTCCATTTACAGAATCCTCAAAGCAAATACATTGCAATGGCGAGGAATGCAATTGCTCAGCACAGGTAAGATACACATGCGGGTGTGGCTTACCGTACTGTAAAAATTCAGCCGATGTTGTTGCGTGCAGATATGGCTCAATCTTCAATATTTCAGTAACCGTTTTTACCAGCGAAAGTGGAGAAGAAGTGGCTATGCCTATCTTAAAATTTCGTTGGTGAAAAAAGTTAATGATATGATGCACTCCAGGCAAGGTTTTCCCTTTTCTTCTAATTTTTTCATCAACCAATTCTATAATCCTGTTTCCGGCTTTCTCCAGTTCAGTATTATCAAACTTATAATCGCGAAGCCACCAGGCAACAAACTCGCTGGTACGCAGGCCTGTGGTGGTGGCATAGTCTTCGGGTGTCAGCTTCTTGCCGTAATAACCAAATACTTCTTCTGCAGCTTCGTTCCAAAGGGGCTCGCTATCTATCAGCAAGCCATCCATATCAAATATTACCGTATCCAATTGCATGTGCCAAATTTTACAAACCGCAAATATACCATGGCAGCAAACACTGGCTCCATATTGTTAGGTAGTATGACAGCTGATTCTATATAGTTAAATAAATAGGTAAGCCTTTATTTTAGTGCTTGCTGGTATAAGTCTTTAAACATTGCTAATTGAGCTGCCGATAATGAATAGCCATGTATAAAGACAGGCTTCGGTAATTTTTGTATAGCAACTACAATTGCCTTTACGGTTGCTGTAGTGGTAACCCCTGTAACGTTAAAGGCAGTGATAGGTATACGGTATGGTTTAAGCAGTTTGTTTTCGGTGTCTAGTTGTTTTTTATTTGCCGCATTATTTAGATCGCTGATAAAAACAATTTGTTTGAACGCCGATAGCACATCAAAATATTCTTCCTTTGTTGGCTCAGGTGCCAGGTATACATCTTTTTCTAGTTCAACAACTTCGCCTCTTTCAAATTTTAGACTAATGATACCTTCATGCTTTTTCTTTAAGCCAAGGTCTGTCATTGTTTGGTTTTCCTGTTCTATTATCCGGGTAGCTACACTGGTACGGTCTCTTCCTAAATAGCAATGAATATAATATTTCTCTTTGCCTGTTCTCACCAAACGCCGCAGGCTATCTATAGCCTTTTCGTTTTCGCTTATCCATGGCAACAGCGGAATGTTTATAAACTGGAGCCCTGCCTCCAAAGCATTCTCTTTTTCTTTTTCAATTAAGGCAGGTTCAAAAGGTATAATTGCAGGGTTTAGTAGCGATATGATTGCCGTATAGCCTTCATTTTTTAGTTCGAACATTTTAGATATTTCAGGATAAGGGCCAACGGCAAATTGTGCCGAAATAGTTTTATTGGCTGTAGAATCTGCATTAATAATATCGGGGTGAAGAAAAGCATATAAAGACAAAACTGACCCGAGAAAAGGAAATACCACTAACACCCAGCGTAGCCATTTAGGATTACCACCATTTGATAAAAACTTAACCGAATACAATGCAATAATAAAAGTGATGAGAATAAGGATGCCGATATACACATAAACAATCGAATTTTCGGCCATAGCTGACCACGAGTTGAGCCTGGCTGTATCAACAGTCCACCTTACAGGGCCTAAGAGCAATAAGGTTCCAAGAGCAAAACCCCAAAAAAGCCAAAGCAACAAAAAGGTAACTACTTTCTTCATTCAGTTTATTTTATTGGTTCCGGCTTACCTGGTTAAATTATTAAACAATAATAACAGGTGAGGTATGAAAATAATGCAGCCAATTACTGCACAAAAAACAGCCGCCCATAAAACTGCTCCTGCAGCCACATCTTTAATAATTTTTATTGTTGGATGAAACTCCAGGCTCAGCATAGCGCAAATCCGCTCCAGCGAAGTATTGACCATTTCCAATGCAATCACCAGTGCAATGCATCCTAAAATTAAACACCATTCCAAAGGCGAAAGGCTCACATAAAAACCCACAGCCACTACTACAAAAGCAATAACAGCTTGTATTCTTCCATTTCTTTCACTCTTAAAAAAGTATTTTATACCCTCCGTGGCAAAACCAATATTTTGTAAAAACGTGCTCATTTATATAGTATGTTGATAACAGCAATTTAAATCTCATTATGGAAATTTATTGTCCGATATCGTTCTGTTTTAGTTTATACGGTTAAAACCAAAGTGGAATGTATTGATAAGTAGATTAGCTTCTCTTTAATATTCGATAGCTCTAAAAAAAAGAGGCAACCTAAATGATAGATTGCCTCCGGGTACAAAATGTTGCAAAATTATTTTAAAGCAAAAGACACATTTACATCAAACTGTAGTTTTATTTTTTTAAAATCAATATTAGGTTCAGCAGCCTGGTCGCCTTCAGCACCCGCCTGCTTCATTAACATATTCGAATACATGGGTCTCGGGTAATTTCCTACTTCATTGGGGTCGTTAATCATAATAGCTTCACCAACTTTTTCTCCTATAGCTTCAGCTAAGTATATTGCTTTTTCTTTGGCTGATTTGATAGCCTGTATTTTTAATTGCTTTTTAAACTCCTGCAAACGGCTGTGCGAAACCTTTGCAATTGAAAATCCTTCTGTTGCTTCATCATCAAGCTTCGAAACCAACTCATCCATTTTTTTGGTGTTGGATAACTTAACCTGGTAAGTGATGCCAGCCATCATATCAGGGTTTTTCTTTTTGTTTTTATTGTACCACCAGTAATTGCCATCCCATCCCTGGTAGCCCTGCACAGAAATATTGCTATCAGGTATGTTGATAGATTGTGTTGACTTCAAAAAGTTTCTCCTGATGGTCTCAATGTCAGTTTTAGGACCTCCTTTTTTAGCATATTCACGCAGGTTAATCTGCACATAAATTTCATCGGGAACTATCTCCATTTCAGCAGTTCCATTCACGTTAATTACTTTTTGTTTATTGTTTGCATCCGCTTGTTGGGCGTTAACAGCAGCAAGACTGAACATTACTGCAAGACTTAATAGAAACTTCTTCATAAATTAGATTTTTAATAAAAGATGTATAGATAAAGCAGATTACATAAAGCAAAAATTAATACTCATCAACGTTAACAATAACTTTACATTCCTTATTTTGCACCTCTTGTTTGCTATAAAGCATCTGTAATGAGTTCACTCTCTGACCGACTAAAACATATAAGGATTGTACGTGGCCTCATCTACTTTATCGTAGGTGTTTTTACTTACCCTGGTTTAGCCATCATTAATTCCTTAAAAATAGAAGGTACAGAGCACATAGCCAATTTGCCACGCAAAAATGTGTTGTTTGTAAGCAATCATCAAACCTATTTTGCCGACGTTATAACATTCCTGCACATTTTTGCTGCCGTAAAATGGGGAAAGAAAAACAGGCTTGGCGTACCCTATTACCTGCTAAATCCATTTACCAATTTATACTACGTAGCTGCAGAAGAAACCATGAATGGTAGCTGGATCAGCAAGCTTTTTAAACTGGCGGGTGCTTTAACCGTAAAGCGTACATGGCGTACAGAGGCAACAGAAGTGCGCAAGGGCCTTGATGCGTCTGACACCCGTAAGATAACCGATGCTTTAAAAAACAGTTGGGTTATCACATTTCCCCAAGGTACCACGAAGCCCTTTGCCCCCGGTAGAAAAGGCACGTCATTCATTATAAAAAATAACCAGCCCATTGTTGTCCCGATTGTGATCGGGGGCTTTTGGAGGGCATTTACTAAAAAAGGATTGGCGTTTAAAAAGAAAGGCTCATTGTTATCAGTAAAGTTCAAAGAGCCTCTGGTAATAGATTACAACTTACCTCATGAGCAAATACTGGAACAGGTTATGGATGCCATAGAACAAAGCAAAAAATTTATGATGAAGGAAAACATCATGTTATGAGCGCATTAGGAAAATAGCTTTGATAAGCAGGTATTCCGCTTCCAACTCTTTACTGCACTACTATTTCATTGCTTAAAAACAGTGCCTTCAATTCCGCTGCATCATCAGGCTTCATTTTGCCGGCAAGTATCAAACGCAATTGTCTTCTTCGCAAAGCACCATCATAAATTTTTTGGTCTTCTTCAGTTTCTGGTATTAATGCCGGTACTGCTCTTGGTTTACCTGTAGGGTCCAGGGCAACAAATGTAAAGTAGGCTGCGTTGCTCTCGTAGGTATATTGATGTAATAAATCTTCGCCCCACACCTTTATATGTATCTCCATAGAGGTGTTAAATGCACGGCTCACTTTAGCTTCAATGTGAACCACATTACCAAGCTTAATAGGGTTTTTAAAACTTAGGTTGTCCACGCTGGCAGTCATACTGGGAAAGTTGCAGTGTTTACCTGCTGCAATACCTGCTGCTATATCCATCCAGTACATCAACCGGCCTCCCATAAGGTTTCCGAAAGTATTGGTATCATTCGGTAATACTATCTCATTCATTATAGTAAAACTCACCCCTGCCTTCTTTGCTTGCATTATTTTTTTTGGCAAAAGTAATTGATTGCAAACCTACCTAATGCAAAGAAAGGGTAAGTACCATGTGAGCTAATTACAATTAGAACTGATTACCTGGATAAATATTTTCGTTTTAAATAAACTGGTGAAACATCAAGCTTCATTAAAAAATCCTCAGCAATTTTTAAATGCAGATCTTGTTTTACAGCGGGCATTTTATCAAAAGTTTTAATCAACATGCCAAGCCTCATATTCTTACTTAAAAAATCGCGATGCACGTGCATAAAGCGCCAAAACAATCCGTCCCATATTTGTTGCCAGTCGCCTTTTGCATAATTGCTCATCTTCATTAAATAATTACTACCGCTTATGTAAGGTTTTGTAGTCATCAGTCCGCCATCAGCAAATTGGGTCATTCCATAGGTGTTGGGCACCATTACCCAATCGTATGCATCCACATACATTTCCATAAACCAACGGTATACTTCATTGGGCTCAAACTCACACAACAGCATAAAATTTCCCATAACCATCAGGCGTTCTATGTGGTGCGAATAGCCGGTATCTAAAGCCTTGTGTATCACATTATCAACGGGTAAAATTCCCGTCTTTCCTTTCCAAAAACTAACCGGGATTTTGCGGGTAAAACCCCAAAAATTTTTTGTTCGCTGGCGGGTGCCTTCACGTTCATAAACTATTCTTATAAATTCACGCCATCCAATTATCTGTCTGGTAAAACCTTCAACGGAATTGATTGGAATGTTATGCTGAGCCGCAGCGGCTAACGCTTTTGTTATTATTTGTGCTGGTAGCAGTAAGCCAATGTTGAGCATCGGCGTTAACACACTATGAAACAAATAGTGTTGCTCAGCAACAATGGCGTCTTCATAAACCCCGAAGTTTTCAAACCGGTTCTTCAAAAAATCATCCAGCCAGTCTTCAGCCTCTTTAAATGTTGTGGCAAAAAAACCTGTACTTCTTCCATTCAATGGTAGGACACTTCCATAATTGTTGGGGTAGTGTTGTTGTACATACTGCCAGGCTTCAGTTACATATTTGTTTTCATTTGGCAGCCCAGGCAAGGGTATGGGGGTGCCTTTTTTTACAGGCTTCCTGTTCTCTTCATCAAACGACCATTTACCTCCTTCAGGTTCTCCGTTTGCCTGCAATAAAATATTGCGTTGCTTGCGTTGCCATTTGTAAAAATCTGTTTGAAAATAAGTTTTGCGATTATTAAAAAATGCATCCACCTCACTCATCCGGTTAATAAAATTGGGGGAGGCATATTTGTATGCTTTTAAAGAATGGTTGTCTGCAGCCTTCTTAATTCTTTTTTCGAGCCAATTATCAACCGTGTCTACATAATGGATAGCAGTAAAGTTTTGGGTGGCAAGCCATTGGATCAGGTTACCAATATTTCCTTTTTCATCCCGGGCCTCAACATAAGTAACAAGTACATCTTTTTCCTGTAAGTATTCTTTATAAAACTGCATGCTTGCCCGGTGGAGAACCAGTTTCTTTTTATTAAAATTGAATTGATTAAAGTACAGCCATTCCTCAACCAGCAATACCGGGCGGTCTGTTATAATTGCCGGATGATCTTTATACAATTGATGCGGAAATACAATTGTGATTTCACCTATCATTTTATTACAATACTATTTGGGGAATCAACAAAATCCACAAGGCCATTGTTCATTCCATTAGAGTAATGGGGTTCAATGGCTGTTTGCACTCAAATTTTTTACTTCTCCAAGGTCTACCGATATTCGCAATGAATTTGCCTGAGTATGAACATCTCTTTTGACAATACGGAAAATGCTTTTGCTTATAAAACCAATAAGCAATTGAAAATGGCCAGGTTTTTATTTAAAACCATGGACAACCCGGTATTGATTCAATTAGGTGTTCGTCTTTCACCACTTGCTATAAAGCTCGGACTTCCAGTTAAGGGCCTGATGCGTAAAAGTATTTTTCAACAATTTGTTGGTGGAGAGAGTTTGCTTGAAACCGCTACCGTTGGTGAAACTCTTAACAAGTATGGCGTAAAAGTAATTTTAGATTACGGTGTTGAGGGAAAGCAAGGTGAAGACAGTTTTGAACATACTACTGATGAATTTATAAACGTCATCAAGTATGCATCAACTAAAAAAAATATCCCTTTTATTAGTGTAAAAATTACCGGCATTGCCCGTTTTGCATTATTGCAACGTTTAAACGAGGCTCCCCGCATTCGGTCGGGAGTACATGATAACGAAGCTGAAGCCGAGGAATGGGAGCGGGTTAGGGATCGCATGTACCGTATTTGTAATGCCGCTGCAGAAAATAATATTGGTGTTTTAATTGATGCAGAAGAAAGCTGGATACAAGATCCGGTGGACAGGTTAACCATGGAAATGATGGAAGAATTTAACCAGGAAAAAGTGATTGTGTACAATACCATCCAATTGTATCGTACAGACAGATTACAGTTTCTGCACATGTCTCACCGCATTGCCCAACAAAATAATTTTATGCTTGGGGTAAAATTGGTGCGTGGCGCATACATGGAAAAGGAAAGAGAAAGGGCGGCCAGCAAAAGTTATCCTTCACCAATTCAGCAAACCAAGCAAGCTTCAGATGATGATTATAATGCCGCGGTTCTTTTTTGTTTTTCTAAAATTTCCGATACAGCCTGTATCATAGCAACACATAACGAAGAAAGCAACCTGCTTGCTGCACAATTGATGGAGAAAAATGGCTTGCCGTCCAACCATCCTCATGTTCATTTCTCCCAGTTATATGGAATGAGCGACAACATAACTTTCAACCTGGCGAAGGAAGGTTTTTCAGTAAGCAAGTATTTGCCCTTCGGCCCCATTAACGATGTTATTCCGTAC
>JBBQVY010000022.1:0-37722 GCA_038211085.1 Chitinophagales bacterium
GGTAAGGTAATGGCAGGAGCAACTGTTTGTGTACCATTGCTGCCGCTACTAACTGAAAGCTGTTCCAACACCTGTGTGAACCAGCCATCAGCTTCCTGTTGGTAATCCACATCGCATTTCTGAATGGGTAGCAAACGCTTGCCACCCAACTTTTCAAGCTGGGCATCTACATCTTCACCCGCGGTGCAAAACAAGGGATATGAGGTGTCGCCAAGGGCTAATACGCCATACTTTAATTTATCAAGCTTAAAGCCGTTGCTATGAATATGGTCGTAAAACTTTTTTGCCGCAGCAGGCGGCTCTCCTTCGCCGTGAGTGCTAATGAGCGAGATAAAATATTCTTCCTTTGGCAAGTCGTTTAAACGGTATTGATCAAGGCTTACCACCTTGGCATTGATACCTGCCTTTTTTGCTTTGGCTGCAAAGTCAACAGCTAATTTTTTTGAGTTACCGGTTTCAGTACCGTATGCAATGGTAATTTTATTTACGCCGGGTTTAGCTGCAACCTGCTGTTGAGGCTGTCCATCTCCTGATAACAAACCAGACAAGTAACCATTCATCCAGATGAGTTCTTCTTTGGTAGCAGTACTTACCAGTTGTTGAAGTGCCAATAATTTTTCGTTCGATAAAATACTCATTGTTCTTTTCTTTATTTTTTTGCCGCTAAGACGCTAAGCCGTTAAGGGGCGCTAAGTTTTTTTTTGAACCACAACGACACAGCGTCACAACGAAACACTACGTTGTTTGCCGGACCATTCTTTCACAACTCAATACTCATTTATATAAAATCACGACTCTGGACTCTTAACTAAAGACTCTGAACTTACTTTACGCTCTCTTTGCCTGCTCTACCCCACTTCTCTTCTCGACCGGCTTAAAATATTCATCGGTGCATGTGGTCTCCTCTTTCCATTTATACGCCTCGTGCAGCGCTACCACTTTACCGATGATTATAAGCGATGGGGAACGGAATATTATGCCGCCCAGCTTCGCTTCATATTCATACAAACTACATGTATGTATTTGCTGCAACGGCGTAGTGGCCTGCTCCACCACAGCCAAAAGTTTAGAAGAATGAATATTGTTTTTTATAAGATTGGATACTACGCCACCCAATGTTTCGGCCGACATATAAAACACCAGTGTATCATCTGTTTGTGCCAGGTCTTTCCAATAAGTATCGCTTACCACATCTGATTTATAAAAAGTAAGCAGGCGAACGGCGGTTGAATAACCACGGGCAGTTAAGGGTATACCCGCATACGAAGCAGCACCTAAAGCAGCAGTTACACCCGGTATAATTTCATAGTCAATATTGTTGGCAACCAGGGTTTCCAACTCATCTAAAATATTGGAGAAGATAGATACATCACCACCTTTTAAACGCACCACCAGTTTACCCTCGGCAGCAAACAACACCAGCAACTCGTTAATGGTTGCCTGCGGTGTTGAGTTACCCCGGCGACATTGTTTGCCTACATAAATAATCTCCGCAGCAGGGTTTACATATTCATCCAGAATGGTCTTACTCACCAATCGGTCGGTAAGCACTACATCAGCCTGTTGCAAATAGCGCATGGTCTTTAACGTTATCAGCTCCGGATCGCCGGGGCCTGCTGCGGCTAATATGACTTTACCTTTTATCATCCAATGATTAATAAAAATTGAAAAATGAATAGTGAATAATGAACTTACCAATTGTCGCCTAAAACCTATTACTTGATTACTTACTGCTGACTGCTGACCACTCACTACCGATTACTGACTTCTTCTCACTGAATCATACACGCACCAACCGTTACAAAACTGGTCTCATCAATTAGTATAGCCCCGCCATTGGTTCGCAGTTTTGTGTAACTGTCGAAGGGTACCGGCGAGGCTGTTTTAAGCGTTGCTTTTACTATATCGTTCAGTTGTGCTGTATGGGTTCCATAATCTTTTTGAAGCGAGTTTACATCCAGCCGGTATTCAATTTCTTTAACCACACTTTTTACCACATGACTGTTTATCTGGAAAAGATATTTATTGCCTACCGCCAAAGGCTTATTGCCCATCCAGCAAAGCAGCACTTCAAGATTTTGCTCTACCTGTGGCTGGTTGTCGGAATGCACAATAATATCGCCGCGACTAATGTCAAGGTCCTCCGATAAATGCAAAACAACGCTCTGCGGGGCAAAAGCTTCCTCTACTTCCTTGCCTGCAATTTCAATAGCTTTTATGGTGCTTTGCAAACCTGAAGGCTGCACCGTTATTTTATCGCCCTTACGATAAACCCCACTGTTTATTTTTCCGGCGTAGCCGCGATAATCATGATGTGTTTCAGTTTGCGGACGAATAACGTATTGCACCGGAAAACGTGCATCGGTATAATTGATGTCGTCTTTAACTTCAACATTCTCCAGTATGTGTAATAACGAATCGCCTTCGTACCAGGACAGGCTATCGGTTTTGTCAACAATATTATCGCCCTTCAAGGCGCTGATGGGTATGTAAGTAATATCTTTTAAACCGAGTGAATTCGCTACTTCAGCATACTCAATCACAATGTTGTTGTATACATCCTGCGAGTAGTTTACCAGGTCCATTTTGTTGATGGCAACAATTACATGGGGCATTTGCAGCAGCGATGCTATCATGCTATGGCGACGGGTTTGCTCCACCACACCGCTTCTTGCATCCACCAAAATAATGATAAGGTCGGCATTGCTGGCACCGGTAACCATGTTGCGTGTATACTGAATATGACCCGGTGCATCGGCTATTATAAACTTACGGTTGGGAGTAGAAAAATATTTATAAGCCACATCAATGGTAATACCCTGTTCCCGCTCGGCACGCAAACCATCGGTTAGTAAAGCCAGGTCAATTTCGCCATCTTCTTTGTTGCGGCTTTGTTTTTCTATGGCTTCCATCTGATCTATCAAAATAGATTTGCTGTCGTATAATAACCTTCCAATAAGGGTGCTCTTTCCATCGTCCACACTACCCGCAGTTATAAATCGTAGTAAATCCATTGAGTTCTAAGTTGTTTGTTATGAGTTCTAAGTTGTTTGCGTTTTTTGTTTTGTAAACCTTTCAGAAGATCACTTTTCAACTGCTCTGCCGCTAAGTCACAAAGGCTCTAAGTTTCGCTAAGTATTTTTTGGCGTGTCTTTGTGCCTTTCCGTCTTTGCGGCCTAACCCCTAAAAGTATCCGTTCTTTTTCCGGTCTTCCATGGCGGCTTCTGATACACGGTCGTCTATTCTTGTTTCGCCACGTTCGCTGGTTTTGGTAGCAATGATTTCTTTTATAATGTCATCTATGTTTGATGCGCTGGACTCAACGGCTGCGGTACACGTCATGTCTCCTACAGTCCGGTACCTGACCGTCTTGTTCACAACTTCATCATCTTTATCAAGTCTTATAAATTCTGATACCGCCACCAACTGGTTTTCGTGCACAAGTACTTTACGTTCATGGGCAAAATAGATAGAGGGTAATTCTATCTTTTCGCGGCGTATGTAGTTCCAAACATCCAACTCAGTCCAATTGCTTATTGGGAAAGCCCTTACGTTTTCACCTTTATGAATTTTTCCGTTGTATGTGTTCCAAAGCTCGGGGCGTTGCAGCTTTGGATTCCACTGGCCAAACTCATCGCGTACCGAAAAAATTCTTTCTTTAGCCCTGGCTTTTTCTTCATCCCTACGGGCACCACCTATGCAGGCATCAAACTTAAACTCCTCTATGGTTTCTAAAAGTGTGTGTGTTTGCAAGGCATTACGGCTGGCAAATTTGCCTGTTTGCTCTGTTAACCCTTTTGCTTTAATAGTATCTTCTACTTTGCGCACAATTAATTTCTCACCAATCTCAGCGACTAAGCGATCTCTATATTCGAGTGCCTCCGGAAAGTTGTGGCCGGTATCAATATGTACCAGTGGAAAAGGAAATTTACCGGGGCGAAAAGCTTTAAGAGCCAGGTGAACAAGGGTAATAGAATCTTTACCGCCGGAAAACAGCAAGGCAGGTCTTTCAAACTGGCCTGCCACTTCTCTGAAAATATGTATCGACTCAGATTCCAACTCATCCAGGTAATCAAAATTGTACTTGCTCATATTCCACTAAAAATTTTATGCTTTATGTAATTCTTCGCCCTGCAATTCTACAGCATCTTTTTGCAGGTGCACATGCAGACCGCATTCTTTTTTACTGTTGTCCTCCCACCACCATCGGCCGGCTCTAAAATCTTCGCCGGGTTTAATGGCCCTTGTGCATGGCTGGCAGCCAATACTTACAAAACCACGGTCGTGTAAAATGTTATAGGGAATGTTATGCTTGTTTATAAATGCTCTCGTTTCTTCGGTGTTCCAGTTAAGGATAGGGTGAAACTTAATAATCTCGTTGGTCGGATCCCATTCTACCTTTTCCAGGTCGTGACGGTCAGGAGAATGTTCTGCCCTAAGACCGGTAATCCAGACTTTATTACCAGCCAAAGCCCGGCGCAATGGCTCCACTTTTCTTATAAAACAGCAGCCCTTACGGTTGTCAACTGATTCGTAAAATGAGTTCGGACCCTTTTCAGATACAAACTCTTCCAGCAAATCAGCCTTTGGATTGTATGGTTTAACCTGCGTATTATACCGCTCATTCGTACGGCTCCAAACTGAATAAGTTTCAGGAAAGAGTCTGCCCGTATCAAGGGTAAAAATACTTATGGGTAAATTATTGGAAAGAATGTAATGTGTTATTACCTGGTCTTCAAAACTAAAACTGCTGGAAAAAGTTACCTGGCCGGGGTATTTTCCTGCAAAATATTGCAGGGCTTCCGGTATGGATGTGCCCCTTAAGCTTACATTTAAATCGGTAACCTGTTGCGATAAAGTGTTCATGATACTCTAAACAATTTTTGACCTGTAATTAGAAATTACAGGGTAAAAATAGGGGAGAATGATTATCCTACCAAATTGATAGGATTAATAGACTAATAAAAAGAAACGTTTGATTGACTCCTCTCCATGAAATCGTTTGAATTGATAAGAATAAAAAGGGAAAGCCTAAACACCAGGCACTTTTAATATAGTAATTACATAAAAAAAGCACGAGAGCTGTGTTGTCAGCTTCCGTGCGTGAAGTCAAAAAGCGACTAATAAAAAAATTCTTCGCTTACTATTTTGCCATCTTTTACATGATAAACAACTATTTCATCCATCTTGGTGCGTCCGGCTTCCTTCATGGTAACATCCATACCCATTGCTACCGTAAAGTATTCGCCCGCCACAACAGGGTCGGTACAATAGCCACCATGCATTTCAACCACCTGGCTGTTAAAGGCTTCTCCCTTTTTTCTAATGGCATCCAGCCCGTCTACGCTGGGCATACCATAGGCTGCGGCATGTGCAGGCTCAATACTTTTTGCATTGGGCGAAAACAACTCGTCGTACATAGCAGGAAAATTATTTTCTTTCGAAAGCTGATCGTAGCGATCCGCTACTTGTTGTGTAGTCATGATTGATAAATTTTTGTTTAATTACAAAAGGTAAAATAAAATAAATTGAGCTACAAGGGCTGTTGTGTAAAATTGTATATAAGCGGGATGAAAGGAAAAATGGAGTTAGCAGGAAGAAGATAGTAAAGAGAAGATAGAATTAAAAAGATAGTAGGCAGAATTCTTCATTAATAAAAAGCAAACAAAGGAACTCAATATGGAGAAGCGTATATGGTGATCCTTACTTTACGTATGAGTAATTACAGCGGCAGATTAAAAAACAAACTGTATAACTGTTAATGGTGCATACCTACAAATAAAGCGTGTTAAGCCTTAATGTAATTTAAAATGAAGTGGTATTGCTAATGGACCATTATATAAACTTAATCCCCTCACTTTCCAGCTTCTGGTATTTTTCTTTATCGAAGATGTAGTAAAAAGCACCCTTACGGCTGGACAATTTATCCTTTTCATCCAGCTTCTTTAATATTTCCAGTCCCAGTATTTTACGGTTGAAGTTTCGTTTATCAAATGGCACATCATAAATGGCTTCGTATAAATTCTGCAATTGCGGAAGTGTAAAGCGGGGAGGTAATAATTCAAACCCTATGGGGTGATTGGCTACCTTTTGCCTTAACCGTTCCCTTGCCAGTTCCAGCATATTTCTATGGTCGAATACAAGCCTGGGTATTTTATCGAACGTAAACCATTTGGCATTATGCTCCTCCTGCAGTTCGGCTGAGTGATCTTCAATATTGATGAGCGCAAAATAAGCTATGGAAACCACCCTGCCACCCGGATCTCTTTTGGTTTCGCCATAACAATATAGTTGCTCCATAAAAATATTTCGCAGCCCTGTTAGCTTGGTAAGCACCCGCATGGCTGCGGCATCCACACTTTCTTCATTATTAACAAAGCCGCCCATTAGCGACCACTTACCTGCCATTGGTTCAATATCGCGTTTAATGAACAACGCTTTTAATACGGTACCATCAAACCCAAAAATAATGCAGTCAACAGCAAGTAAAAAGGTGTCGAGTTTTTTATAGGCAACTACGCTCATATAATTTTTGAATTTATAATGTTACAGGTTGTACAGAAAAATTGCTGCATGCTTTTATATATTGAATGGTAATTGTATGTGGTTATAGTCTTTGCCAAAGGCAACTATATTATCGTAACCCTTAAACTCATGTGGCTGGTGCATACTGGTAATCACGATCACCTTCATACCTGCATTTTTTGCTGCCTCTACTCCCTTGGGATTGTCTTCGAACACCAAACAATTTGCTGGATCTACATTTAATGATATGGCTGCTTTTAAATAAGTTTCGGGGTGAGGTTTGCTACAACTTACATCGTCTGCACTTACCAAAGCATTAAAATAATTGCGAATGTTGAGACCATCTAAAACAAAATCAATATTGAACATAATTGCAGCTGAGCCTATAGCCATCTTTATACCTCTACGATGCCAGTGCTCTAAAAATTCATGGAGACCGTCAATCAATTGTAACCGGGGTCTATATTCAGCCTGGTAGGTTTTCTCTTTGTTCAATCCCAGCTCGTTCTTTTCGTTCTCTGTAAACCTGCCCGGAAAAACTCTTTCCAGTAACTCCCCATTTTTTCCATAACACTCTTCTTGTACTCTTTCAACACTTAAGTTGGCGCCAAGCCCGTTAAGTATGTTATGCCATGCTGCAATGTGATAGTGCATATCGTCAATCATGGTTCCGTTAAGGTCGAAAAGGAAGGCTTTGGGGGAGGTCATAAGTTCAGGTTAAGCAAAATAATAAAGGCGCAGGAAATAACGAAAGAAGGTTGGACTTAATAATTGTCTAAAATACATTTTATCTGTTAACATTGGTGACAACGCTACCTGTCGGGCTAATTCTTATTTGAGATGGCATTTAGAAATAGCCAATATCCCTACAAGAAAGCATTTCTAACTTTAATAGCCCCATCGGGGATGATATTTTGGTAACAGTTATGTGATTTGGTAAGGTATGTAAGCCCCATCGGGGCAACAATTTTTATGGTAAATACTTATTCGCCGCCCCGATGGGGCTTACCTCAACATGATTGAAATGTTACCAAAATTTCAGATCTACGAGCTTTAAAGAATTATCAATATCGCACACCTTAATACGTGACAAAATTATTCACAGCACTTCATAATTAGAATTAACCAAATTCCCCGAATGTAATATTTGCAGGTAATATTTTCAGGGGAGTGAATGATCATTCTTTTGAGAGACACTTTTCCAAATCATCCACCATTGTTTTGCTGCCAATAAAAAGAGGCGTACGCTGGTGAATGTGGTCGAACTCCACATCCAGCACCCGGCCTTTACCGGTTATGGCTTTGCCGCCTGCTACCTCGTAAATAAATGCCCACGGATTACACTCGTACAACAATCTTAATTTGCCCATGGGAAACGAAGGGCTACCGGGGTTTAAAAAGATACCACCTTTAATAAGATTCCGGTGCAGATCGGCCACCATGCTACCTACATGTCTGAGGGTGCAACTACCTTCCTGCTCCCGGTTTATTTTCTGAAAGGATTGTATGTACTCCTGTATACCCGCTGAATAGTTAAGCGCATTACTTTGGTTGACTGAGTAGATGTATCCTTTATCAGGACATTTTATATTGGGATGGCTTAAGTAAAATTCGCCAATGGTAGGATCGAGCGTAAAACCATTTACAGACCGCGAGGTAGCAAACACAAAGATGGTGGAAGAGCCGTATACCACGTAACCGGCAGCAACCATACTACTGCCTTTTAGTTTAAAATCATCTGCGTTTAATTTGGTGCCTATCGGGCTTTTACGTGTGTAGATGCCAAAGATGGTTCCTACAGATATACAGTTGTCGATATTGGTGCTGCCATCCAGCGGATCAAAGGCAACGATGTATTTGCTGTTAATGCTTTTGCTGTCTTCAAAGGCAATTACATCATCCAATTCTTCGCTTACCAAACCGGCACAACTAATGCCCCGTTGCAGCACTTTTACCATTTGGTTGTTTGCGTAAACGTCCAGTTTTTTTACCTGCTCGCCCTGCACATTTATGGTTCCGGCTTCGCCGAGAATATCTACCAGCCCTGCCTGGTTTACTTCAACATTTATCATTTTAGCAGCCAGCCCAATATCGCGAAGCAAATTGCTTAACTCGCCGGTAGCTGAGGGTATGTTTCTTATCTCGTCAACCCTAAACTCATCGAGGGTGGGTACATTCCTGTCAATCTTCATTTATGTAATTTAATCTGTGGGTGGAATTAATTTTTCTTAGCCCCATCGGGGGCGATCTTTTGGTAGAAAAATTGTTTTGTTGAGTTTTCAAAGCCCTATCGGGGCTATCTTTTTTTTAAAGGTCGTTCCTAAGGAACTTCAAAGTCAAAAAAATAAAACCTTTTACCAAAAGGTCGGCTCTACGAGCCTTGAAAACATCAATATTGTATAATTCGCCAACGGGCTATTGTAGTATGCTGTTACTTTCAAACAGAAGAGAGGCATATTATTTTATGCCCAAATCTTTTTAAATTTGTTCCAGTGTTTTGCCCTTTGTTTCGGGTAAAAACCTGGCGATGAACAACAAAGAAAGGAACATCATAAGCGTATAAAAACCTCCGTTAGGGCTGCCCTCCACAATAATGGGAAAGGTCCACGATATAATAGCGGCCATGATTTAGTGGGTGAAGCTGCCCGGTGAACCACCCTGCGACCGAACTGAATTTGGAAAGATCTCTGATATAAAAACCCAGATAACGGCTCCCTGGCTAAAGGCGAAGAAAGCTATAAAACCAATGAGGTATACCAGCACATTGGTACCCATGGTACCGCCCAAGCTAAATGCATGCGCCGTCAGTGCCAGGAAAACAATCATGCCTAAAGCTCCAGTTATTAGCAGTTTTTTTCTTCCAAATTTGTCAATGACTGTCATGGCTAAAAAAGTAAAAAACAGGTTGGCTGCGCCGATGTATACCGGTTGTAAAAAAGCATCTTCTTTACTAAAACCAGCCATTTCAAAAATGCGGGGAGCATAGTATAAAATAGCATTGATACCCGATAGCTGGTTAAACATTGCCAGCACTACTGCAAACATTATGGGCTTGCCATATTTACCGTTAAACAGGCTTTCCTTAATTCCATTCTTACTTAATTCATGCTCTTCTTTTATAAGGATATGTGCGTCGTGTTCGCCTGTTTTGGCAAATACTTTTTTGGTTTACCTAAAGCCTTGCCTATACCTACAGCCGGCGAAATTCAATTTTAAATATCCGGTTTTCAAAGGTGTATTCATTTACTCAAATCAAATTACATCAGGTCTGGAATTTTAACCCCATCCATGTCAGTAAAATCTTTGTTCTCGCCTGCCATGCCCCAAATAAAAGAGTAGCTTGAAGTACCGCAACCCGAGTGAATGGACCATGGCGGCGAAACGATTGCATTGTAATTGTCTACAACCAAATGGCGTGTTTCGGTGGGCAGACCCATCAGGTGAAAAACACGGTGCTCATCTTTAACATCAAAATAAAAATAAGCCTCCATGCGGCGGTCGTGGGTATGCGCTGGCATGGTATTCCAAACACTGCCTTCTTTTAAAACGGTGAGACCCATAACCAACTGGCAACTGCTGATACCTTGATTGTGAATGTATTTGTAAATAGTGCGTTGATTAGCTGTTTCAGCGCTGCCCATTTCTACTGGCATGGCTTCCTCCTTCTTCATCAACCTGTTTTCATACGTATGATGTGCCGGGCAACTCAATAAAAAATACACAGAAGGCTGGTTGCTGTCATCACTGGCAAATGAAATGTCTTTGGTTCCCTTGCCAAGGTATAGGCAATCGAGCTTTGACATTTGGTAAGTTTGTCCATCTGCAACAACTGCTCCTTTACCTGCAACATTTATAATACCCAGTTCTCTTCTTTCTAAAAAATAGGTAGCCTTCAAATCATCCAATAGGGGTAAGGCCAACGTTTGTGCAACGGGTTTTGCACCTCCTACAATCATGCGATCGTAGTGCGTGTATACCAGGTTACAACTATCATTTTGCACCAGCGATTCCATTAAAAACTGGCTGCGTAATGTTTGCGTGTCCATAGCTTTTGCTTCGGCAGGACTGATAGCGTATAGAGAAGACATAACTTAAATTTAGAGGAAGGTTAAAGAGAGCAATTAAAAGAAAGGAAGACTTAAGGTTGCCTACGCATTGCCGGCTTTGTTTTTACACTCACGTATAGTTGCCAGCACCTTTTGTGTTGTGATGGTGAGGCTGTCGTAATCTTTATTGTTCAATAGTTTGGTGGTGATCAATTTACTGCCGAGCCCTACACCAGCCACCCCTGACTGAAACCATTGTTGCAAACTCTCTTCAGTTGCTTCTACTCCGCCGGTAACAACAAATTCAAGTCCCTGGAACAAAG
Source organism: Chitinophagales bacterium (assembly GCA_038211085.1). GTDB lineage: Bacteria > Bacteroidota > Bacteroidia > Chitinophagales > Chitinophagaceae > Segetibacter. Next base: position 10,895 of record JBBQVY010000022.1, read on the forward strand.
GTTTAATAGCCGGCACGTAAGAGGTGCCCAATACATTTCCGGGAAATAATTTTATTAAAGTACAGCCTGCATTTTCTGCTACCTGTATTTCTGTTGGCGTCATACAGCCGGGTATCCACAACACTTTATTCATGTAAGCAATGTCGCAAACACTGGCATCAAATGTGGGGCTGATCAATACATCTGCACCGGCATCAATATAACGCGATGCATCTTCGCCACGTTTGATGGTACCAATGGCCATCTTTAATCCAGGCATTGACTGGTCTCTCTCCTGTATGAGCACCTTGAAGTTTTCGAAAGCGTTTGTCCCTCTATTGGTAAATTCAATAATACTTACCCCTGCCTTGTATAGGGCTTTTACCACTTCAAGGCAAACGAGCGGATCGTCGTGATAAAATAAGGGCAACAGCCCTTCTGAAATTACCTGTCCGCGAATTACATCTTGTTTATCCATTGTTTATTCTTTGCTGAATGGTTTCAATTTGTTGGTTGGTGGTATCGCCGTCTTCATACAACTTACCAAAGGCTGCGGAAGTTGCAAAGTCTATAACCTGCTGGGGAGAATGATTTTGAATGAAGCCATAAATGAGCCCAGCCATAAAACAATCTCCGCTGCCCACTTTGTTAATGATGGTATCAGTTTGGTATTGTTGAGAAAGGTATTGTTTGCCACCGGTATGCAACGAAGTAAAATAGTTCATCCCCTGTTCCCCGGTATCGAACCTAAATGTATTAGCAACCGCTTTACAATTGGGATACTCACCCATGATTTTTCCGGCTGTTACATCTGAATGATCCAGGTAGGCTTGCTTACTTTTTTTGGTGTGAATTGCTTCGTCCACTTCAATATCCAATAAAGTATTTGCCGCCCAAATGTTACCCATAATGACCCGGCAATATTTTACAAGTTCAGGCATAATATCAACAGGTGATGACCCGTATTGCCAGAGCTTGGAGCGGTAGTTAAGATCAACTGAAATGGGGATACCTTTTTGATGACAGGCTTCTAAAACCTCCTGGCAAAGGGCTACTGCAGTTTTACTTAATGCAGGTGTAATAGCACTGAAGTGGAACCAGGAAACATCATTCAATACCTCATCCCAGTTAATAATACCAGTACCTAAAGTTGCTAAAGAAGAACCTGCCCGGTCATAAATAACACTGGTATGTTTCAGGTCGGCACCCTGCAGCAGATAGTAAATTCCTAAACGGTCACCTGTATAGCAAATTGCGGATATGTCTATGTTACTTTTACTAATAACATCGATCAGCTGTTGGGATAGGTAGTTATCCGGCACTGCAGTAAAGTATTTGGCCGGGATGTTCCAGCGTGCCAGTGCTGTAGCAACATTTAATTCGGCTCCGCCGATAAATGCAGCAAGCTTATTTGAATGTAACCACTCACCCGCATCATCAGGTGAGAACCTCAATAATACCTCTCCAAAACATAAAACTTTCTTCATGTAAAACTGCTGTTGCTTTATTAGCGGGTTACGCTTGACGTGATCATTGTGCGCATTTAAGCAAATTATAAATTTGAGGTGCTCTAATGCATTTATTTGTTCCATAGGAACATGTTGTGGGTAGCAAATAACAAGTTGGTGAGGTCGTTCTGTAAAAACGTTTTGTGCTAAATTGGTTCTTTAAAAAGATATTGCTCATCATAATCTATATCAAATAATTTTAACGTCTTTCCATATTCATCTCACAAAACGTTCCTATGGAACGTGGTGGCTTATTCCTTTTAATGCTACCCACAAAATGTTCCTACGGAACAGAGATTCGACAAGCAAAACTGGCACCTAAAAGTTTATTAATCAAAAGCAAGTTTATCCTTGTCGAGATCATAGAGCATCAAAATAAGAATTATTCTATCTTTTTGCAGGGAGCGTTTATAATCTACTTTACAGGCAATTTTACAGCCTGCCTTTCAATCAATTTCCAATTGTCCCCCTCCCTTTTCCAAACCTGTATAATGCCTAAATGCAGTGGCGTAGCCACACCTTTGTCAATGGATGATGCCTGCAGATCCAACCGAAGAATACCCACCTTGCCAATGGTTTGAATGCTGATAAGTTTGTTGGTAACCTGCTCATATTTTGTAGCACTTACTCCCGCATTGTGTATCATGGTTAGCCTGTCTTCCAAGGCACCGGTTGAATGACCATACTCTAATTTGCTGGCAACCAATTTGCCTATAACGATCGAATCTTTGTTTCCAAAAACAGCATTATGAAGTTCTATTAAATTGTTCCAGATGGCCTGTTCCTCTTTAGTAAATACATGATCGCCGGCATCGTTAATGCTTTGTGCCTGTGCAAGGCTAAACGACCAAATACCCATGAGTAGAAAGATTATTTTTTTCATATAGCGTAATTTTTATGGAAAGATTTTTAGAAGCATACTTTGTTTTCAATAGTTGGTTAACGAAAGCAATTTTAAACCATTTTTCACAAGAAATTCAGCATTCCATCATAAATACTTAAGCAATCGTTTTCATTTGATTAAAAGTGGATGCTTACAACATGATGGTCCATTTATTTTACTTCGGCAGTAAGTTTTATAACCGTGTCAGGCTCCCTAAATACTACACCTTGCAGTTGAAGTTCTATGCCTTCGGGCAACTGTTTGAATTCTATTTTTCTACCATTGGCAAACAGCGAGGCCCCGGTTATCTTTTCCTTTATACCGGGTAGCAATATATTTTGCATGGTGGTGTCTTTTAGTATGTGCACAAAAAAATTGTTATCCTTAGCCGTTACCACTCCCCATTTTTGAGGTGGAATTATTTTACCTTTTGTACCATAGATTGTACTGCCATATTGTTGAAGCCACCTGCCTATGTGTTGCAGCGTATCCACAAACTCTGTTTGAATTTTACCATTGGGCATGGGGCCCACATTTAATAAAAAATTTGCATTGCGACCGACTGCATTTACGAGGTAATGGATCAACTGTATGGTTGATTTATAAGAGGTGTCGGTGATATTAAAACCCCAGCTATCGTTCATGGTCTCGCAGGTTTCCACAGGCATTGCATCCGAAGCCTTTTGATAGCTAAGTCCGGTATTATTTTCACCTGGAAGATCCTTCTCAAACATCTGGAAATCCTCTCCTTCCAATGGAGAAAGGTGGTGGTTATTGCCCACTAAACAGGCTGGTTGTATAGAGTGGATCAGGTCGTATATCTCTCTTTGTTTCCAATCGAGTCTTGAAGTACGGTCTGCCTCACCTTCGGGTGGTGTCTGGTCCCAAAACCCATCGAACCATATACCGGAGACTGTTCCGTAATTGGTTAGCAATTCGGTTAACTGGTTTTTCATAAACTTGAGATAACTGGCATAATCACCATGGCCTTTTCTTCCCGATTTTTGCCCTGTCCTGCCAGTATCATGTGGATAATCTTCCCTCGTCCAATCCACCAACGAATAATACAAAACCAGCTTAATTCCCTGCTTATGGCATTCATCAGCCAACAACTTTACAATGTCTTTTTTATAAGGCGTATTCATGATGTTGAAGTCAGAATACTTTGTATTCCACATACTAAATCCATCATGATGGCGTGTGATCAAAGTAATGTATTTCATGCCGGCACCTTTAGCCATACTAACCCACTCAGCAGCATTAAAATCTATAGGGTTGAAGAAGTTCAATAACCTTCGGTAGTTGCCAACAGTAATGTTGCGGTTGTTCATTACCCACTCTCCCGAACCCGGTATACTAAAAGGTCCCCAGTGAATAAAGAGCCCGAACTTATCGTTTGCAAAGGCCTGCCGTGCTGCAAGGTTTGCTTTGGAGGGCACATATGTTTGGGCCTGCGCACATACAACCACGATGAAGGAGCAGCAACATACAATAATTTGTTTCATAGTTTGGCCATTTAGCAGGGATCGTTGCAGGCAAATGTACAGTAAGCATTGGGCTAAGGCATATAACCTGCCCCCCGTAAAACTCTGCCGGTCCTGTTTCCGTTATGCAGCCCGTTTTCAACAACAGCAATACCATTTACGATTACTGTACTAAAGCCGGTTGAATACTGGTGCGGAGCTTCAAATGTTGACAGGTCCTTTACTTTGTTTTCGTCAAAAATTACTATATCTGCAGCCATTCCTTCGCGGAGCAAACCGCGGTCATTTAAATGAAATTTAGCAGCGGGTAAAGAGGTCATTCTCCGAATGGCTTCCTCCAAAGAAATTACTTTATCCTCTCTCACATATTTACTCAAAACCCTTGCGCTGGTACCATACCCTCGTGGATGAGGCACTCCTTTATTATAAATCCGTATGCTGGCATCGCTGGCAATCATGTTAAAGGGGTATTGCATAATCCGTGTAACATCTTCTTCGCTCATGCCATGAAACACCATACCTGCACCACCCTGTAACATCATATCTATAACAGTTTCAGCTTCCGCATTTGCATTGTGCTTACGTCCTTTTAAAAGGTTTACCTGTTCTATGCTTTTTCCGTTATAAGAAGTATCAGCTTCAAAGTTCGCCACCACTGCATAGTCGAAATGCTTTAGCTTTTTCTTCTTTAAACTGTTTAACATGTCCCGGGCAACATATGCCCTTATGCCGGGCCGGTTCAGCCTTGCGTAGATTGAATCCTTTCCATCAGCCAACACCCCCTCTGGTATGAGGGTACTTAAACTGGTACTGCTTGCCGTATATGGATACTGGTCTATGGTTACATCAATACCCTGTTCTCTTGCCTGCATTACAGCGGCCAAGGTTTCTGTACTTCGCCCCCAGTTTTGCCTGCCGCCAATTTTAAAATGAGAAATTTCTACAGGCACTTTTGCTTCCCTACCTATTGTCAAAGCCTCATTAATGGCTTGCAATACACTGTCTCCCTCGTTGCGCATGTGCGAGGCATACACGCCATTGTAGGGTGCTATTTGTTTGGCCATTCCTACAATTTCCTCTGTCCTGGAATATATGCCGGGTATATAGATCAACCCGGTAGACATACCCACAGCACCATCTTTCATTGCCTGCGCTACAAGTGCCTCCATCCTTACTTGTTCACCGGTTGAAGGCAAGCGGTTGGCGGTACCCATGACGGCTTTTCGCACATCGTTGTGCCCAATAAAGGAGGCAACGTTTATAGAAGTTTTTAATGAGTCAAGCTTGATGAAATATTGTTTGAGGTTAACCTCCGAGAGGCCACAGTTACCGGTAATAACGGTAGTTACTCCATCGTATATAAAATTATCCGCGGTCGGGTTCAGCACTTCATCGCCTTCAATGTGGGTATGCACATCAATAAAACCAGGTGCTATAATTTGGCCGGCAGCATCTATCGTTTTTAATGAAGTAAAGTTTTTTAATAAACCAATGGCAATGATTTTTCCATCCTTAACAGCAACATCACCACGGTACCAGGGATTGCCGGTGCCATCTATGATACGTCCGTTTTTTATTAATATATCAACCTGCTGAGCCACGGCACGGGAAGCAAGTAATAATAATACAAGTACAAATATTCTCATAAAACAAAATTCAGCACCAACGAACAGGTATTTGCGATGGCAATGGCTTCCGAGTTCCGTCCGCCGATAGGAAATGATGATTAAAAAACTAATGTACAAAATATGTTGAACAGCCAAATAGAAAATCTCCAGCGTGAACAGAACTACGATATCGAAACGAAGCCCATTGTTTCAAAGTCCGCCCTGCTAATGCAAATACCCTTGTTGTGTGTAGTTGTATTTTTTAAGTGGATTTAGCCTTCCATTCAGACGGTCGAATATATTTTTTGTTACCGTCAATGACCTCTCCCGGCATTTTTGAAGCTTTAAATTTATCTTCATGATTTTCAAGAAATACAACCTGTCCTACTTGATTTCTAATGTCTGTCGAATTTCTGCATGGTGGGAAGTAAACTTTTAGCTTTTTTGAAGGAAATTTGGCTTTGAACATTTTGATTGTCGGGATTTGGTCGCTATCTGCCGTAATTAAAACCACGGTATCTACAACGTCGTCAACGCAATCCATGATAATGTTCAATGCTAAACTAACGTCAGTGCATTTTTCTTCAGGCACGGTAAACCTTTGTTTACATGAAGCGAGACAGACAACCTCTTTAGTCGTACAATGCCCAGGATACGAAATAAACTTGTCGCCATTTATTAGTTTGTTAGCACTTAAAAAAGCTGATTGTTTACTCCTTTTTAAAGCATTTTGAGGCGGTGCAGTAAAATATTTCACTTGGGTAAGTATGCTACCTTCATGTTCATGAACAAATTGACTGCAAAGTTTAAACAAGTCTATCCAGTAATAGTTTTTCCATTGAGGTTCCTTGTCACACATGTCTTTCAATCCATTGTAAAAATTAAACCCGTCAAAATAGAAAATAACTCTTTTCATAATGAAGTATGGGTAAAAAAAAAGCTCCCAGAAGGAGCAGACCTATAATACAGAGATCATAGGGGGGCGTTGAAACACAAATGTAAAACTATTTCGTTTCACTGTAAATATTTTTTTATTAGTTAACAAAATATTGAAATTTAGAGGTTTAAAACAATTACACACAAACTAAATTTAATGGCGGCTCAATCAAAAATGATGGTTTTATTTTTAAATACAAACACCCGCTCGTTGCACACTAACCTAAGGGCATGGGCCAACACATTCCTTTCTACATCCCTGCCGTATTGTGCCATTTCCCTTGCATCGTGTGTATGATCTACAGGTATCACACTTTGCGCAATGATGGGTCCTTCGTCTAACAGTTCGTTTACAAAATGAGCAGTGGCACCAATAATTTTCACCCCACGTTCATAGGCTTTTTTGTATGGATTGGCACCAATAAAAGCCGGTAAAAAAGAGTGGTGTATGTTGATAATACGGTTTTGGTACTGACCCACAAAGCCCGGCGAAAGAATGCGCATATATTTTGCCAACACCAGGTAATCAGGTTGCAAAAGGTCAATCACCCCGCTGGTTTCAGCATCGTGCTCTTCTCTTGTTTTGTTGGTATGATCAATAAAATGATAGGGAACGCCAAATTTTTCAGTAAGGGATTTCAGGTGATCATAATTGCTGATTACACCGGCAATTTCAACATTCAGGTCATTGAATTCATGCTTCATCAAAATATCGCCGAGGCAATGATATTCTTTGGTAGCCAATACAACGATCTTCTTCTTACGGTTATTTGTAAGCCTGCAATCAGCCTCCTGTGGCAGGTGCTGCTTTAGTTCAGCATATAATTCTTCTATATTCACTTCGCCCGAAAACTCCGTCCGCATAAAAAAGTGATTGTATGCTCTTTCAACAAACTCACTGTTGCTTACAATGTTTAGTTTAAAATGGTAGAGTATTTTTGAAACATTGAAGATAAGGCCCGGCCTGTCAGGGCAATTAATTAAGAGAAGATGTGTGCCGGCAGATTCCATTCTCACGAATTTAGACTGATTAACTGAGTTGCTACATGAGTAATTGCAACTGCCTGTGTTTTAATTGTACAAGCGACAGCTCCAATTTAAAACTATTTGTTAGCACATATGTTGTTTGATTTTTGAGTGACCCTTAGAATAACCTACAATTCAATTTGAATTAAAAAATGTTTTCTGCTAACTTTGCCCGGTTGAAAAAACTTTCTTCCATATTACTGCTTTCGGTGTACCTGTTGTGTACCACACAGGTAACAGAGATGTTTAAATTGCCTAAAATATTTGAGCATTACAAAATGCATGAAAGCTGGAACACGCAAATTACCTTTCTTGAATTTTTGGCTGAACACTATGCTGAAAGCAATACGCAACATGCCGACTACGACGAAGACATGAAACTTCCTTTTAAAACCATGAACAACAATGGCAGTTTCATGGTATCGTATGTACCAGTTACACAAGGTTTCAAAATAACTAAAAAGATTAATATGGTGGAGACCCTTAAGTGGTCCCCAGCTCCGGACAATCTGTTCTCCAGTGCACATTTATCCGCTATATGGCAGCCTCCTAAAAGCTGCTAATCCTCCGCATTTTCATTGCATTTATTCTTTCATGGCCCGGTGTTGAAACACCTGCAGCCTTTCGCTTCATTTACATCAAAATATTATGCTCAATAAAATAATTGAGTTCTCCGTAAGGAATAAACTCCTCATAGGACTGATGGTGCTTGCCCTTATTTTGTATGGCAGCTACCAGGTCACCAAACTACCGATAGATGCGGTGCCCGACATTACCAATAACCAGGTACAGGTTATTACGGTGGCACCTGCGTTCAGCGCTACCGACATTGAACGCCTGGTAACCTTCCCAATTGAACAGGCAAACAGGAACATACCCGGTATAAAAGAAATAAGAAGTTTTAGCCGCTTTGGCCTAAGCCTGGTAACTATGGTTTTTAACGATGAAACCGATGTGTATTTTGCCCGGCAACAGGTAAGCGAAAGATTGCAATCGGTAAAGAGCCAGATACCGAAGGGCATAGGCTCACCCGAACTGGGGCCAGTCTCTACCGGCCTTGGTGAAATTTACCAGTACGTGGTGAAACCTAAAAAGGGCTATGAGCAAAAATTTGATGCTACTGCGTTGAGAACCATCCAGGACTGGATTGTACGACGCCAGTTATTGGGAGTTGCCGGCGTTGCTGAAGTAAGCAGCTTTGGCGGCAAATTAAAGCAGTACGAAATTGCTATCAACCCCAATAAACTACATGCGTATGGCATCACTGTTAATGATGTGTTTTCGGCATTGGAAAATAACAACCAAAATACGGGCGGCTCTTACATAGAACGCGGGGGCACCGTGCTGTATATACACACAGAGGGCTTGCTGACTAATGCGGATGATATCGGCGGCATTTCTATTCCGCTTACCGGCAGGAATGCTCTTTTTATTCGGGATGTAGCTACCATTAAAATTGGTTTTGCTACGCGATATGGTGCCATTTGCTACAACGACCAGGGTGAAGTTTCAGGAGCAGTAGTTATGATGCTTAAAGGAGCCAACAGCAACGCCGTTATTAAAAACGTAAAAGAGCGCATTGCTCAAATACAAAAAACATTACCCGAAGGTGTTGAAATAGAACCGTTCTTAGACCGCACCAAAATGGTAAACAACTCCATAAAAACAGTTGAAAAAAATTTATTGGAAGGTGCCTTAATTGTAGTGTTTGTATTGGTGATGTTCTTAGGTAATGCAAGGGCAGGCTTGCTGGTTGCATCGGTTATTCCACTTTCTATGCTGTTTACCGTATGCATGATGAATGCATTTGGCGTAAGCGGAAACCTGATGAGTTTAGGTGCGCTGGATTTTGGACTGATTGTAGATGGTGCTGTCATTATAGTTGAAGCTGTGATGCACCAGTTGGCGCATAACAACCGGTATAAAAATTTATTGGGGCTTAACCAGTCTCAAATGGACGAAACGGTAAACCAGTCTGCCAGTAAAATGATGAACAGTGCCGTTTTTGGCCAGATCATTATCCTGATTGTTTACCTGCCCATTTTTTCTCTGGAAGGTATTGAAGGCAAAATGTTTAAGCCTATGGCGCAGGCCGTTGCCTTTGCGTTATTAGGAGCTTTCATTTTATCGCTGACTTACATACCTATGATGAGCGCCTTTGTACTTAGCAAAAAACCGATACTCAGGAAAAATTTATCGGACCGGATTATGGAGCGGATTGAAAAGGCCTACCAGTTTTCGCTGGCCAAAGTAATCCGCTTTCCAAAGATGGCTTTAGGGGTAGTGGTGGTTTTATTTTTTGGAGCAATTTTCGTTCTAACCACTTTAGGCGGTGAGTTTATTCCTACGCTTGAAGAAGGTGATTTTGCTGTGGATACGAGGGTATTAACGGGGAGTAATTTAAACACCACCATTGCCAGTACACAAAAGGCAGCACACCTGTTATTAAACAAGTTTCCCGAGGTTGAAAAGGTTGTTACCAAAATAGGCAGTGGTGAAGTACCTACAGACCCGATGCCTATGGAAGCAAGCGACATGATGATAATTCTAAAAGACAGGGACCAGTGGACATCAGCCAAAACCTTTAATGAGCTATCCGAAAAAATGGGTAAGGCTTTGGAAGATATTCCCGGCATAACCACCGGCTTTCAGTACCCTGTACAAATGCGCTTTAACGAATTAATGACCGGTGCCAGGCAGGACGTGGTGTGCAAAATATTTGGTGAAAACCTGGATACCCTTGCCTTGTTTGCAGGCAGGCTGGCTAAAATAATTTCAAAAGTAAAGGGGCATGAAAGTATTTATGTGGAGCCGGTAACCGGCATGCCGCAACTGGTAGTTAGCTACAACCGGCCCATGCTGGCACAATATCAGTTATCAGTAGCCGATGTAAACAAGGTGATTAATACCTCGTTTGCCGGGCAAAGTACCGGTTTGGTGTTTGAAGAAGAAAAACGCTTTGAGCTGGTAGTACGGTTGGAGAATGATGTACGCAAAAACGTTGATGACATTCAGAACCTATTGATACCAACGCCATCGGGTAACCAGGTGCCGTTAAACCAGTTAGCCACAGTGGCCATTGTTAATGGCCCCAATCAAATACAAAGAGAAGATGCCCGGCGAAGAATTGTTGTAGGCTTTAATGTAAAAGGCAGGGATGTACAAAGCCTGGTGAAAGAATTACAGCTAAGTGTTGAGAAACAAATTAAGCTTCCGGCTGGTTATTCGGTAACCTATGGAGGCGCTTTCGAAAACCTGGAACAGGGTAAAAAAAGATTGATGGTTGCGGTGCCGCTCTCATTGCTCATGATTTTTGTTTTGCTCTTTTTCGCATTTAATTCTGTACGGCAGGGGCTATTGATTTACTCAGCCATACCCTTGTCTGCCATAGGGGGCATTTACTTTTTAGCCCTCAGAGGTATGCCCTTTAGTATAAGTGCAGGCATTGGATTTATCGCCTTGTTTGGCGTAGCCGTACTTAATGGCATTGTACTGATTGCTGAATTTAACCGGCTGAAAGCACAGGGAATCTCAACACTATCAAAAATAGTTTTAACTGGTACACGCATGCGGTTACGACCTGTGTTGATGACGGCGTCTGTGGCATCACTGGGTTTTTTGCCTATGTCGTTGAGCGACGGAGCAGGTGCTGAAGTTCAGAGGCCATTGGCAACGGTGGTTATTGGCGGTTTGCTGGTAGCAACATTTTTAACTTTATACATCTTACCCGTGCTATACATACTTTTCGAAAAAAGAGCTCTATCAAAACAAGACCTGAAGAAGGCTGTTCCTTTAGCCTTATTGCTCATCCTGGTAACACCGATAGTGCAAGCCCAAACATCCACTACACTTGATAGTGCATTATCTATAGCCATAAGAAATAATTACAATGTAAAAAGCGATCAGCTAAGAGCGGCCTATGCAAAAGCCCTTACGAAAACAGGGGCAGAAATACCCAAAGCATATTTGTATGCTGAAGCAGGGCAACTCAATAGCATATATACAGATACCCGTTTTGGCCTATCGCAATCCTTTTCGTTACCTAAAGTTTACAACAGCCAACGGGCTGTTTACGAGCAGGAATATAACCTGGCAATAACCGGTGTTGCCATTAAAGAACAGGAGGTGCGTAAAGCCGTAACACAGGCTTATTACCAATACCTGTACCTGAAACAAAAAGAACAATTGCTGCTGTCGGCTGATACCTTGTTTTCAAATTTTTATGAGAGGGCCAGCCTGCGCCTGCAGAAAGGAGAAAGTAATATTTTGGAAAAGGCTACTGCAGCAAATCAAAAGACCAGTATAAAAGTTGAGTTGCTTCAAACGCAGCAACAAATGCAGTTAACACAACTGCAATTTCAATTGCTTTTGAATGATGCAGTGGAACGATTACCTGCCTATTCTGGTTTGACAATGCAGGCCATGCTGTTGACAGACAGTATATCAAAACAAAACAATCCTGTACTGGCCCAGTTGCTGCAACAAAGAGAAATTGCTGCAAAACAAACCGCTTTACAAAAAGCCAGGTTGCTCCCCGACCTTACTGTTGGCTATAGCAATATTAGTATACAGGGTACCGGCGCCGACAATAAAATGTATGGGACCGGTAAAAGATTTCATGCCGCACTGGTTGGCATGGCCATTCCCATATTTGCGAAATATCAAAAAGAAAAAGTAAAGGCATTTAAAGTTGCCGAACAGGTTGCACAAAGCGAATACGATACAAAAAGGGTGGCTCTTCAATTCCAATATCAAAAAGTTTTAAGCCAGTACCAAAGCGATAAAGAGGTGCTTCAATATTTTGAAAAAGAAGGTTTGCCCAATGCAAAAATGATATTGGAAACTGGCGGCAAACAATTTAACAGCGGTGCCATTAATTACCTGGAGTATGTTACCATTATTAACCAGGCCTTTGGCATACAGCGTAATTATGTAGAAGCATTTCGGGTTTTAAATGAAGTTATTATTGAGATCAATTATCTACAAATAAAATGAAAAAGATTATATACAAAACATGTTTATTCGCGGGGCTTTTTGTGGTTGCAACAGCCTGCGGCAAAAAGACAACGGAAAACGAAAGTGCTGTTACCAAAGTGGACAACAACGTAGTTACCCTTACGGATGCACAGTTTAAAAATGCTGAAATTGAAACTGTCAAATTATCAGCAAAAAGTATATCGACTGTATTAAAAGTGAATGGTAAGATTGATGTACCACCACAAAATATTGTATCGGTTAGCGCACCCATGGCAGGCTATCTTACCTACTCAAAATTGCTGCCCGGTATGCACATAAATAAGGGTGAAGAAATAGCTGTTTTAGAAGACCAGCAGTTTATACAAATGCAGCAGGATTACCTGCTGGCAAAATCTGCCTTACAATTTGCAGAACTGGAATACAAACGTCAGAAAGATTTGAACGAGAGTAAGGCAAGCAGCGATAAAGTAACAGAGCAGGCCCAGGCAGAAGTTAACCGGCAACGCATTATCATGAATTCGCTGGCTGCCAGGTTACAGATGATTAACATTGATGTGCCACATTTAGCTGCCAATAAAATAAGCAGGAAAATACGTTTGTATAGTAGCATTACCGGCTTTGTAAGCAAGGTTAATATTAACCTGGGAAAGTATGTTAGTCCTTCTGATGTTTTGTTTGAATTGATTGATCCGTCGGACATACACCTGAACATCCAGGTGTTTGCAAAGGACATCAACAAATTATATATCGGACAAAAGATTATTGCTTATACGAATGTTGAACCTGCTGTAAAATATCCATGCGAGGTAATGCTGGTTAGTAAAGATGTAAATGAAAATGGGGTAGCTGAAGTCCATTGTCATTTTTATAGGTACAACAACAAATTAATTCCCGGGTTGTACATGAATGCAGACATAGAAGTTTCATCGAATACAAACAATTCCCTACCGGAAGAAGCCCTGGTAAATTTTGAGGGGAAAGATTTTGTGTTTATTGAAACCGGCAAACAACAATTTGAAATGACTGCGGTACAAAAAGGAAATATAGAAAACGGTTATGTTGAAATAATGAATATGGATGCGCTGAAGCAAAAAGATTTTGTAACAAAAGGAGCTTATACATTACTTATGAAAATGAAAAACAATGCGGAGGAGTGAGTAATGAATAATGAAAAGGTAAGGCCGATGGCTGAGCAAGCCGAAGTCAGTAATGAATAATGGGTAACTTCCTGAAGCAAAACATTAAAGCTGATGAAATATAAAAGGTGCATTGAGTGTCGATGGATGTATTTGAAAAATCAAGTGGATTTTACACTGTGTTTTAATTAACAATGACCAAGGGCTGCAAAGCGCTTTAGTTATTTTTTATAGAGATGTTATTGGGTTTGAAAACCGGTGGAGGATACACGCACAATTCCCCCAGGGCAATGCTTCAACAACCAATTGAGCGTCGCCACTTACCAGCCCAGCAGCTGGTGTAAATCATACTCCCCCACCGGAATGTTTTTCTTATAAGATTGCTTAAAGTAATATGCCTATGCTGTTTTAACCGGAAAGTAGCATTTGAAATGTTGTAAAAGACGGGCTGATTTTCTTGGATGGTTTTAACGAAGTATTGCACGGGTGCTAACTCAATCAAAGGCTTTTCAAACGCTCATACAAACTTAAATATCTCTTTTGAAAATTGCAATAGGCTCAATTAAAATAATGGCAGGTTTCAAAATTTGTTAAGCTTTTTGTTAACCTAAAATGATGCTATTCTTGCTGGAAATATAATGATACCATCCAGGTGTTGGGTAACGGTTGCCTATAGCATCCAAGGTACAAGAGTGCGACGCAAGAAAAGTTGCAAAAAGTTTTGGCGCCGGGTACAAAAAATAAATCATTTAAAGCATATTGAAAGAAACTTAAGTACCCTTAATTACTTCATGGATTCCTGCTGCTTAACATGAGTTAGCTTAAAAGAATGCAAAAAAAATCCCTCCGTTTTTGCGGAGGGATAAACAACTAAAACACAATCTATAAACCTATACCAGTTTACCAACCGGACATTTATGTTGAATGATAAATTTTGAATTTTGAAAGCCACTATCTGTTGCGATCATTCATCATTTAACATCCAACATTTAATATATTAATCGGGTTTTTTACCGTCTAAAAAAGTATTGATGGAACTGATTTGTCCCTGGTTATTATCGTCAGCCTTTACATTGTATTTGCTGTAAAAATTTTCGGCCGAGGTAATAGTGTTGTTACCAAACAACTCCATATTACGGCGGATATAAGCCGGCACTGTCTCAAACTCGTTGTTGGCGTCGGAAGCATTCATGTTAAAGGACAAGTTGCGCAACTTTTGTATCCTTTCTGCTGCCCTCCGCTTTTGATCCTCTACATCGTCCCCGAGCCGGGGTTCCTCTATAGAAGCTGGAATAACCTGAGACTGAGGTTGCTTAACTTCATCCGCCGTGTCTGGAATTTCATCCTTCATCACCAGCTTCAATTCAAACTCCGGTAGTTGCGAAACTGGTTGTATCGATGATTTAGTTTCCATAGGATTGCCGGACTGCGGTTCTCCTGGCTTAGGCTCTGCATAGATATTGGAAGGCTTATTCAGAAAAGCACCACCACGTATGGGTGGAACATCGTTTATACCGGATTGTACATTACTATTCGTTATCGGCCTCATTTGCCCTATTGGTTGCTGTACCGGAGGCACCTCAACTTTAGGGTTTTCTTCTTCCCGTATATTGAATCGGAAGTTAGGGGTTTCTTCTGTTTTCAACTCCAAAATTTGAGCGGGCTGCTCCTGTATACTTATCTTTTCTGCAGCCGGAGTTTCGTAATGTGCTATAGGGTGAATAATTGCCGGACCGGCACTCTCATTTTCAACCAGTTGGGGTGCAAAGGGATCTTTATCTTCAAGGGCAAGGGATGGCTGAGTATACAATTTCTTTTCTTCGCCCTCAATGCCCAATTGCATAAGGATCTTCTCTTCCTTTTTAACTTCAGCCTTTGGCTTTTCCTGTGGCTTAAACGGATCTTTATGCTCAAAGCCGGTAGCTATTATGGTTACACCAATTTTTGCTCCCAGGTTTTCATCAAATCCTATTCCCTTAATTACATCAGTGTCTTCTCCTGCCTGCTGGCGCAGGTAGCTCATTATGGTATCCTCTTCGTCCATGGTTATTTCATGGTCGCCTTCGGCGGAAGTAATATTTATGAGTATCCATTTAGCACCATTGATTTCACTATCGTTGAGCAAGGGTGAGTTAACGGCTGCTTCAATTGCACGTTGTGCCCGGTCTTCACCCTCGGCAGTAGCACTTCCTAAAATAGCCACACCGCCATTGCGCATAACGGTACATACATCGGCAAAGTCAACATTTATCTGGCCGTTGCTGGTAATTACATCGGTGATACACTTACTTGCTGTAGCCAATATATCGTCGGCTTTGCTAAAGGCTTCTCTTACTTTGAGATTGCCATATTGATGACGCAGTTTATCGTTAGAAATAACCAACAACGTATCAACATTCTCTCTTAATTTTTGAATGCCTTCTTCGGCATGGCGCATACGCTTTGGACCTTCGTTGGTAAACGGAGTTGATACGATACCTACAGTTAGGATACCAAGGTCTTTACAAATTTTAGATATGATGGGAGCGCCACCTGTACCGGTACCGCCACCCATACCTGCAGTAATGAAAGCCATCTTGGTATTAACTTCAAGAATACGTTTGATTTCCTCCAGGCTTTCTTCAGTAGCCTGCTTACCAATCTCAGGATTGGCACCCGCACCCAGGCCTTGCGTAAGGTGTGGCCCTAACTGAATTTTGTTGGGCACTTTACTATTTGCCAATGCCTGCGCATCGGTATTGCATATAATAAAATCTACGCTGTCAATGCTTTGCGAGTACATGTGGTTAACGGCATTGCCGCCACCACCACCAACACCTATCACTTTTAAGATAGACGACTTTTGCTTCGGCAGATCAAAGTGTATCATAGTAACGAATATTAATTAGATGAGTTTTATAGTTGTTTTTTTTGATGCTTATTTACAAATTGGTTAATACATCAAATAAATAACAGTACGGAAGGATCTTAAAATTTTGCAATAATACTGTTCCTGTAATAGTATCAAGAGCTTCACTTTCCCCATCATGTTAATTACTTTTAAACCAATCCATTTGCCCTGCTTAAGAGCCTGGTAATTATCTTATTTCCTGGTCGCCTTCTTCTTTAAAAAGTTCCAGCAGGTTGTTTTTAAATTTCTCCCAAAACTTGGTCATACTCTTTCTTCCGGCTGTGTTAACCTTATCAATAACGGGCTCAGCGGCAACAGCAATTTGTTCGGTCTGTACCAGGTTTTCGGGTACGATTACTTTCTTAAATGTCTTTTCAAACT
This sequence comes from Chitinophagales bacterium, assembly GCA_038211085.1. Lineage (GTDB taxonomy): Bacteria > Bacteroidota > Bacteroidia > Chitinophagales > Chitinophagaceae > Segetibacter. The sequence goes on from JBBQVY010000022.1 coordinate 27,702, forward strand.
CTTTGTACTTATGCTCATAATCGCTGTATCCTTTCAATATTAAACCTATACAAGTGCTGTACATCGGCTTCTTCAATTCATCAATATGATTGGCTGCCAAATGCCCGTTGGGGTAGCCTATCCGGGCGAATAAACCCGTTGAATATTCCGTTAATTGTATCAGGTGTTTTAACTGAGAACCACCACCTGTTAAAATGATGCCACCGTTTAATGCACGGCTGTCAAGACCTACTTGCTTCAGGTGATAGGTTACAAAATCAAGTATCTCGCTCATACGTGCCTGTATGATAGAGGCCAGGTTCTTTACACTGATCTCTTTTGCCGGCATGCCATTCATACCGGGTATGGTGATGTATGCATTTGCTTTTGCCTCTTCTGACAAAGCACTTCCAAACTGCACCTTCATAGCCTCGGCCTGTTGCTTTAAAACACCCAGGCCGGTTTTGATGTCGTTGGTAATATTTTCGCCCCCAAAAGGAATAACGGCAGTGTGCTTTAAAATGCCTTCATAAAAAACAGCCAGGTCGCTGGTACCACCACCAATATCAAGGATGGCTACGCCTGCTTCCATATCCAACTCTCCCATAACAGCAGAAGCAGATGCCAATGGCTGCAGTACGAGGTCTTTGGTTTTTAAACCGCTTTTATCCACCGCACGGTTAATGTTGCGGATGGCATTTCTATCGCCGGTGATGATGTGAAAATTAGCGCCGACTTTCACCCCATTGTAGCCAATTGGATTACTAATGTTTTGAATGTTATCGACCGTAAACTCCTGCGGTATTACATCAATGATCTGGTCGCCGGCGGGTATGAAAGTCTTACGCTGATTTTCGATCAACTGCTCTATTTCAGCCTGCACAATTTCGTTTTCAGAATCCTGGCGTACTATGTCGCCACGCGTCTGTAAACTTTTTATATGATGACCTGCTATGCCCACATACACCTCGCTGATCTCCAGGTCGGGGTTAGAGTCGTAGCAGTTTTTTAAGGCCAGTTGAATTGCTTTAATGGTTTGCTCGATATTGAGTACCTGGCCATGTTGTACGCCGGTACTGTTGGAGCGGCCAAAGCCCAATATCTCCAGCTTACCATATTCGTTCTTTCGACCCGCAATGGCAGCAATCTTGGTGGTACCTATATCAAGGCCAACAATGATGGGTGATTCGTTAACGTTCATAGATGTGTGTTTTGTTTGTATTGATCGTTCGTTGTTTTAAAAAATTGAAAGGCCGCTTTTAAAAATGTTTCATAGTTGCTCTTATGTGTTTGCATCCTTTTGTTTCATTACTGCCTTAGGTGTTCTAACAGGTTTTGAAGCCGCAGCCTTTGTTGCACCTGTTACTTTTAAACCAGCCTTTTTTCCATCACTTATTGTTGCATTTGTATCTTTTGTGTCAGGTGGTGCATTTACAGTGCTTGCCTGCAGCATAGTTGTAACTTCCAATGCATTTGCATTTTGCAACATCTTATCAAGCGCCTGTTTTGCCTTGGTACTATCTATTGCCAAAGCTGCCGCTGCCGCTCCTTTTTTTGATGCTACCACCTGGCCTGTAAACCGCACATCAATAGTTTCATATTTTTCCAAACCCACCTTTGCCCAAACCTCTTTGTAGAATGAAAACAAACGGTTGAACTTCTCTTCGTTTTGTTCCGGTTTACCTAACAGCACCACATGATTGCCTATAGTCGGAAACATCTCTACCTCCCTGTCATCATTCACATTTAACTGTGCTACCTGCGCTTTCCAAAAGGGTACGCTGTTTATATACAAAGCCATCTTTTTTAAAGAAGCCATCAGGCTGCTGTCTAACCTGCTCCAACGGGTACGGTCCGATGGAAAGTTGGTGATCATAGGAACCCTTGCACTTAACCGGTCACTCAATGGAAGCTTGTTGCAACTACTGTCAATGTAGTACTGATAACCTCCCTTTGTAAACACTCTTGCTACAGGTTCATTCTCCTCAACTCTTACCTGCAATACCTGCTTATTGTCGATGTACAATTCTGCATTCCTGATCCATCTATCATTTTCAAGTCGCTTTTCCAGCATTAACAGATTGATGCTTTCTACAGGCCTTTCAGTTAATGAACCAGTTGCATTTAATAATTGCTTCACTTCTTTTTCATCAACAAAAAAATGATCAGCATCACCTTCAATTTCTACTTCTATTCCATTGCACAACTTTGCATTTTTTTTAGAAGAAGCAGCACCCAATAACACCATACCGGCTATCGCAACTGAAAGCCATCCTGCTGTAATCAATTTCTTTTTCCACGACTGTTGCATAGTTGCTTATTGCTGCTCTAGTATTTGTTTTACAGGTTCTACCATTGCATCTATATCTCCTGCGCCTGCCATTACCAGCAGCGCAGGCTTGTTTGTTGTCACCCAGTTTGTTAGTTCTTCTTTGCTGAATATTTGCTTATTTGCCAATGCCATTTTATTAAAGATCAATTCGCTGGTTACACCTTCAACCGGCACTTCCCTTGCAGGGTAGATGGGTAACAGGATCACCTCATCAGCCCTGTCAAGTGCTTCTGCAAATTCCGTTGCCAGGTCGTTTGTCCTGCTGAATAAATGGGGTTGAAACACTAGCACCAATCGTTGATCAAATAAACTCCTAACCCCTCTTATCAAAGCCTTCAATTCTTCAGGATGATGCGCATAATCATCTATCAATATGTTAGCTTCATTCTTTAACCGGTACTCAAATCTTCTGCGTACTCCTTTAAAATTTTCTACTGCAACTTTTATTTTATTGTCGTCGATGGCAAGCAGTTTTGCAACTGTTATTGCGGCCACCATGTTTTCAATATTATGCAGCCCACCCATATGCAAAACCACATCATTCAACACCCAATTTTTTGCCAGCACATCAAAACTATATGAGCCCATGTGGGTTCTGACATTGGTTGCGTAAACATCAGCAGCAGCATTATCAAAACTGTAGGTAAACTGGTTGTCTGCCTGTAGCTCACTGCTTCTTTTTAAACCATATTTGCTAATGAGCGTACCACCTGGCTTTAGCTTTTGTGTAAACTGTATAAATGCATTCTCAACTTCTTCGGGTGTTCCATATATATCCAGGTGATCAGGATCCATTGCTGTAATAACTGCAACATCAGGAACCAGTTTTAAAAACGAGCGGTCGTATTCATCAGCTTCTACTACACAAACATTGCGTTCGCTACTCCAAAAGTTGGTGTCATAATTTGCTGAGATACCTCCTAAAAATGCATTGCATCCATAACCGCTGTCGCGTAACAAATGCGCAATCATGGTGGAGACTGTTGTCTTACCATGCGTACCTCCTACACAAATATTAAAAGAGCTTTCAGTGATCATTTGTAACACATCGCTGCGTTTAACCACCTTGTACCCGCTGTCTTTATAATACACCAACTCTTTATGATTAGCAGGTACTGCAGGTGTATAAACCACCAGGCTTACGTCTTTCGGAATGAGATCAATATTCTCTTCGTAATGAATGTTCATACCTACTTCTTCCAAGGCCTTTGTTAGTGGCGTTTGCGTTTTGTCGTAGCCACTTACCGGTGCGCCTTGAGAGTGGTAATATCTTGCAATGGCGCTCATGCCAATGCCTCCAATGCCGATGAAGTAAATGCACGGCCCCCCTGCCCCCCGAAGGGGGGTTCCTGGAAGAATCTCAATATACCCCCTCCCCGAAGGGGGGAGTAGCGGAGACTCCGACTTGTCAGCGGAGCTTGTACTGGTGTTTATGTTTTGTTCTTCATGCATTTGTTTCTTTTAATTATCAATTCAAAGTGAACCATACATTAAACCTTTCTAAACTTCCCTCCTTTAAAGACCGCTTCAAACCTGTACCCCTTCTCGTTAGAACCCCCATTGGGGGGCAGGGGGGCACCCTCATTCGGGGGGCAGGGAGGCCACTTCTCTCGCAATTACCTCATCTGCATTTGTTATAGCCAGTTTGCCTATGTTACTGGCTAGTTTTTCCATCAGGTCTTTGTTTTTTACAAGAGACACAATGGATGTGGCCAGTTTCTCTTTTGCTTCGCTATCTTTTATCATTAAGGCTGCTTCATTATCAACCAGGTGTTGTGCGTTTGCCGTCTGGTGGTCTTCGGCCGCAAATGGAAAGGGTACAAATATCACTGGCTTTCGTGCTACACATAATTCTGTTACTGCCATTGCGCCCGACCGGGAAACAACTATATCTGCTGCGGCATAAGCCATCTCCATTTGATTGATAAAATCACCAACCCAAATATTGATATGCGGCTTTGCAACCTGCTTGTAAGTATCGCCCGAAGCTGAACCTGTTTGCCATATAAGCTGCAGGTCGTTTAGGGAGAAGTAATCCAAATGGTTGGCCAATGCTTCATTAATACTTTTTGCACCAAGGCTGCCGCCGACGGCCAGAACCGTTGTCTTGTTAGCATCCAATCCAAAAAAACGGAAGGCTTCTTCTCTGGTAACTGTTGAATGAGCGATAGAAGATCGTACCGGGTTACCGGTGATCATGATCTTAGTAATAGGAAAAAACTTTTCCATACCGGTGCTGGCAACAAATATTTTAGTAGCCTTTTTACCAAGGAGGATGTTTGTTTTTCCTGCAAAAGAATTGCTCTCGTGTATATATGTTTTAATGCCTTGCGACTGGGCATAGCGCAACACCGGAAAACTAGAATATCCACCTACACCTATTACAGCATCAGGTTTAAACTGGTTGATGATGTTGCGTACCTGCAAAAAACTTTTAACCAGTTGATAGGGCAAGCCTATATTTTTTATCAAAGAACTTCTGTTGAAACCCGCGATGTCTAATCCTTCTATCGGGTAACCGGCCTGCGGTACCTTCTCCATCTCCATTTTATTTTTAGCACCAACAAATAATATCTCGGCTGTGGGATGGTGTTTTTTAATAGCATTGGCAATGGCTATTGCCGGAAAAATATGTCCACCTGTACCACCACCTGCAATGATGAAGCGAAGAGGCCTCCCCGACCCTCCGAAGGAGGGAGTTGCGTTATCACCTTGGTATGGTTCCGTGTTGCTCAATGTTTTTATTTGCAGGGTTGGTGCGTTTGTTTTTTTTGTTCTGGGGACTTTGGTGACTATGGTGACTGAGGTACCAGCTACTCTATTGACCACTCACTACTCACAACTCACAACTCACTTCTTCATTGTTCATTATTGGCTTCGGCTTCGCTCAGCCATCAACGTTATCTATACATTATCCATTTTTCACAATTCATTATTCACCTGCTGCGTATTGCTTTAACTGTACAAGAGTGCGACGCAACAACTGCTTCATTATGCTATCACGCCCGGTTCACCCATCTTCTTCTTTTGGTTTTCTATAACTGTTTTAATAGCATCTGCTTCAGGTGGATTTACCGGTACTGCAACAGGGCCTTTACCTTCTAATTGTTCTACGTTTCGGGCAACACTTAAAATGATACCGATAGAGGCACAGGTAAACAAAAATGAACTGCCACCCATACTAACCAGCGGTAACGTAACACCGGTTACCGGCACCAGGTTAACCGCTACGGCCATGTTTGCCATGGCCTGTATTACCAGCGTAAAGCTTAAGCCAAGAGCCAGGAACGCACCAAAAGCAAACGGGCATCTTCTAAAAACCATGATGCAACGCAAGAGGAAAACGAGGTAAATAAATATGATCAACCCACCACCTACCAATCCATACTCTTCGAGTATAATGGCATAGATCATGTCGGAATATGGATGCGGCATAAAGTTCTTTGCTTCGCTGTTGCCCGGACCTTTACCAAATACGCCACCCTTTGCGATAGCAATTTTTGCCTGCTGCACCTGGTAGGGTGTTTCCTCCGCCTTTGCATAAATGAAATCCTGTACGCGGTGTATCCAGGTACCTACACGACCCACACTTGCCAGTTGTGTAACTGCTTTACCTTTCTTTCCTTCTTCGTTGGGTGTATGCGTTAATACTGCAATAGAGATCAACAATAATACAGGCACAAGCGCAATGGCTATAACGCCTAAAATATGTTTGGCCCTGCACCGCCCAATAAACATGAGCAGCAGGCTGGTTGCACCGGTTAATAATGCAGTTGATAAGTTTGCAGGCAAGATCAATATGCATATAATTGCCACTGGTATTATCACGGGCAAAAAGCCTTTCTTCCAGTCCTGAATTACATCCTGCTTACGACTCAATTGCCTGCTCAGGTACATAAACAAACCCAGCTTTGCCAGGTCACTTGTTTGAAAGGTGAGGTTAATAATTGGCAGCTTTATCCAGCGGCTTCCATCGTTAATGGTAGCTCCAAAAAAGTAAGTAAACAGCATTAGCGGAATGGCTAACAAAAAAAGATACAGCGCAATACGCGAATACAAGGTGTAATTAATTCGATGTGCAAAGTATACTACCATCACACCAATTATAATAAAGGCAAACTGCTTGAAGAGGTATACTTCGGTATTGCCTTTATACATTTTATAAGCAAGTGAACCAGTGGCGCTGTACACAACTAACAAAGATGTAAGCGCCAACAAAATAACGATACCCCAAATATATTTGTCGCCCCTGGTACGCCTGAGCAAAGCATGCCCCATACCCTTACTATTGGCGTTTTTTAAACCTGTTAATATGGTTGTATTGTTGATCATTTGATGCCTCCCCGACCCTCCAAAGGAGGGAGTTACGTTATCACCTTACGATTATTTTTTGATTATTCATTATTCACTACTTACTATTCACTATTGGCTTCGGCTTCGCTCAGCCATCGATGTTCACTATTCACTATAATTCTTTAACTGCCTCTTTAAATTTCTTACCACGCTCTTCGTAATTTTTAAACAAATCAAAGCTGGCACATGCAGGGCTTAATAACACTATATCGCCTTTGGCTGCGAGGCCGAAAGCAGCATGGACCGCATCTTCTGCACTGGTGGTTTCTATCATTGTTGGCACCATGCCTTTGAAGTAGGTCAATATCTTTTTATTGTCTACGCCCATGCACACTATGGCTTTTACCCTTTGCTTAACCAGGTCTTCAATAATGCTGTAATCGTTACCCTTATCTATACCACCCAAAATAAGGACTGCACTTTTTTTTACGGTTTCCAAGGCATACCAGGTACTGTTGACATTAGTTGCTTTGCTATCGTTTATAAAATCTACACCCCTAACAGTAGCCACATATTCAAGACGGTGTTCCAGGCTTTCAAATGTGTTTACCACATCTCTTATCTTTTCTTTACGTATACCTACCGATACGCCTGCAAGGCCTGCTGCCATAGTATTGTATTGATTGTGTTTTCCCTTTACGGCAAAATCGTAAATACTCATATTTATTCTTTCTTCGTTAACTCTTAGCATCATTTGGTCTCCCTTAATGTATGCTCCTTTCTTTACTTCTTGCTTCATGGAAAATGGCAGTGGGTTAGTGGGTGGTTTTAATAATTCTAAATGCTTTGTAATTACTTCATCATCCAAACAATAAATGAAACAATCATCTCCTTGCTGGTTTTCTATTATCCTGAACTTGCTGTTTATATAATTCTCAAACTTGTAATCGTACCGGTCAAGATGATCTTCTGTTATATTTAAAAGCACGGCAACATCCGGCCTGAAATCCTTAATGTCATCTAATTGAAAAGAACTTACTTCGGCTACATATATCTCTTTGGGGTCTGATGCAACCTGTCTTGCAAAAGAGTAACCTATGTTGCCAACCAAAGCCGCATCCAAACCACCCTGCCTGCACATTTCATAAATCATTGTTGTTGTAGTGCTTTTGCCATTGCTACCCGTGATAGCTATAATCCTGCTATTACCTTTATACCAATATGCAAACTCAATCTCACTTATCACCTTAATGTTTGCTGCTCTTATCTTCTTAACCATTTCATTTTTTTCTCCAATGCCCGGGCTCTTTATTACCAATGAAGCACTTAGTATTTTTTCTTCAGTATGGTTACCATCTTCGAAAGCAATATTGTTGTTAATGAGCTCTTGTTTATGTTCGGGTTTGATGGTGCCGCCATCACTTACAAAAACATCGTAACCTTTTTGTTTAGCAAGTAAAGCTGCACCGATGCCACTTTCACCGGCACCCAGTATAACCAGCCCCTCCGCCCCCCGAAGGGGGGAGTTAAAACGCCGTTTCTCCTGATCAAACATCTCCTCGTTTTCACTCATTGTTTTCTATTATGCATTCCTTGTTTTTTTGGACCAAACTTTGTCTCTTTGTTCATAATTGTTGCGTCGCACTCTTGTACTGTTTTTTCATCCTTGTTCATTCGACTTTGTGCCCGTTTGTATCTACCAACTTGTTGCTGCAACCAACCTGTTGCACCGATGGAGCAAGTACGCCTTCTTCAATATTTCCTGCTACCAACGTATTGCACCTTCGGCGCATGTGCAGCTTCCCTCGTTATTTCGACCAACGTGTTGCTGCTACCAACCTGTTGCACCGATGGCGCAAATACGCCTTCTTCATTATTTCCTGCTACCAACGTTTTGCACCTACGGCGCATGTGCAGCTTCCCTCGTTATTTCGACCAACGTGTTGCTGCTACCAACTTGTTGCACCGATGGCGCAAGCTGCTACCAACGTGTTGCACCGATGGTGCATGTACGCCTTCTTCAATATTTCCTGCTACCAACGTATTGCACCTACGGCGCAAGGACGCACTCTTCAATATTTCCTACCAACGTGTTGCTGCTACCAACGTGTTGCACCGATGGTGCATGTACGCCTTCTTCAATATTTCCTGCTACCAACGTTTTGCACCTACGGCGCAAGGACGCACTCTTCAATATTTCCTACCAACGTGTTGCTGCTACCAAAGTGTTGCACCGATGGCGCAAGTACGCTGTCTTCAATATTTCCTGCTACCAACGTTTTGCACCTACGGCATATGTGCAATTAACCATTCACTATTCCACACTAACCACCACTCACCCCTCACTATTCACTATTCACAACTCACCACTCACCACTGACAACTCACCACTCACTATCTAATCTTCAAACTCATGATTGAAAAAACCACGCACAATACGGTTACAATCCAAAACCTTACGGCTATTTTACTTTCGTGGTAGCCTACTTTTTGATAGTGGTGGTGCAGGGGACTCATCTTGAATATTCTTTTACCTAACCCATACTTTTTACGGGTGTATTTGAAGTACGACACCTGCATAATCACACTTAAACTTTCGATAAGAAAGACACCGCACATAATAGGCACCAACCATTCTTTACGAACCACAATTGCCAGTGTTGCTATAATACCACCAAGCGCAAGGCTGCCGGTATCGCCCATAAACACCTGGGCAGGATAGGCATTATACCACAAAAACCCAACGCATGCCCCTATGAAAGCTCCAATAAAAATGCTTAGTTCACCCAGGTTGGGTATGTACATGATGTTTAGATACTCAGCAAAATTTATGTTGCCACTTACATAAGCGAATATGCCCAGGCAAACCCCTATCAATGCAGATACACCTGTGGCAAGTCCATCCAAACCATCGGTTATATTGGCACCATTGGAAACTGCTGTTATAATAAAAATTACGACGAGTATGTATAACACCCAGGTGTATCGGGCCCATGCTTCAGGTAATAATTTAGAATAGTTGAACTCGTGATTTTTTATGAAAGGAATGGTAGTTATCGGCGTTTTAACCGTCACAAAACGATGACCTTTACCATCTATAATCCTTACCGTATCTCTTAATAACTTTTCGCCACGCTGTATTACTGTATCTTTTGCTGTAATGTTACTGGCTGATAAAACCTCCCTTTGTACCGTTACACTTGGGCTAAAATATAAGGTTGCGCCAACTATAATACCCAGCATTACCTGGCCAAATATTTTAAACCTTCCAGCTAAACCATCACTATCGGTTTTTTTATAGTCAATGCCTTGTTCTTTGGCAACTCGCTTAGATTTCAGTTTCAGGTAATCATCTATAAAACCAATAATGCCTAACCAAACAGTACTCAGCAACATCAGCCTGATGTAAACCTTTTC
>JBBQVY010000023.1:0-36978 GCA_038211085.1 Chitinophagales bacterium
ACTACTGACTTTTGACTTCCGGCTCTCCCTTACAATCGCTGCTGCAACCGTACCACCATTTCATTTTTCCAGCTTACAAAGGTGCCATCAACAATATGCTTTCTTGCCTCTGTAACCAGCCATAAATAAAAACTAAGGTTGTGTATACTGGCAAGTTGCAAGGCCAGTATTTCGTTGGAAACAAACAGGTGGCGCAGGTAAGCTTTGCTGTAATAATTGCTTACTTCGTTGGGCAGTCCTTCATCAAGAGGGGTAAAATCGGTTGACCATTTTTTGTTACGAATATTGATGACACCGCTTGTAGTAAATAACATGCCGTTGCGACCGTTTCGTGTGGGCATTACGCAATCAAACATGTCAATGCCCAGGTGTATACATTCCAGTATATTCCAGGGTGTGCCCACGCCCATCAGGTAACGTGGTTTTGCAACCGGTAATTCATCGCAGCAAAGGGCTGTAAATTCATACATCATATCAATTGGTTCGCCTACGCTCAATCCACCAATGGCATTGCCGACAGCATTTTTAGATGCTATGTACTGGCAACTTTCTTTACGCAAATCTTTATAGGTTCCGCCCTGCACTATGGGAAACAAGTTTTGGGTGTAACCATACTTGTCGGGTGTTTCCTGTAATCTTGAAACACACCGGTCGAGCCAGCGATGTGTAAGGTGCATACTTTTTTGAGCATACAAATATTCGCTGGGGTATGGGGGACATTCGTCAAAAGCCATAATGATGTCGGCCCCAATAATCCGCTGAATGTCCATTACACGCTCGGGGGTAAACAGGTGGCGGCTGCCATCAATGTGCGACTGAAACATGACCCCTTCTTCGGTTATTTTTCGGCTGGCGGCCAGGCTAAAAACCTGGTACCCACCACTGTCGGTAAGTATAGGACGGTGCCAGCCCATAAACTTGTGCAGTCCACCTGCCTGTTCCAATACTTCAAGGCCGGGCCGGAGGTATAGGTGATAGGTGTTACCTAAGATGATCTTTGCATTAATGTCGCTATACAATTGTTGCTGCGTTACTGCTTTTACACTGCCTACTGTACCAACAGGCATAAATATGGGTGTAGGTATTTCGCCATGATCGGTGGTGATGCTACCTGCCCTTGCTTTTGTGGTTTCGGTTGCGGATTGTGTAAGGTTGAATTGTAAACTGGCCATAAGGCGGCAAATGTAGGGTTTGTGATTAGAATGCCGCTAAGGCGCAAAGGAGCGCAAAGAAATATTTGCCACGAATGCACAAATAAAACTATCAACCGTTTTTGAGGCCGCAAAGGCACGAAGGCGCAAAGGAGCGCAAAGAAATACTTGCCACGAATGCACGAATAAAATGTCGCCTCCCTTTTTTGAACCACAGAGGCACGACGACACAAAGGTCCACGAAGCAAGATGCCGAGAAGGAATGTAAAGATTTCCTTACTGTCATCTGTCATCTATCATCTTTTTACGACTGCATCGAACAACCTTCTTTCCTACATTTGCGCCATGTTTTTATTAGCGTTTTGGAGAGTGGGCCTTTTTGCAGGTTTTTGTTTTGTAATAGCCGTTCAACTTTTTTATTATTTATGGTTTTTTATACGCCTCGCATTTTACAAACCAAAAGAAAAAATTCATAACGAGCAACGTCCGGTATCGGTGGTTATTTGTGCACGTGACGAGGCTGACAATATTGTAAAAAATTTACCAGGCGTTCTGGTGCAACAATATAAAACCAGCCACGAGGTGGTTTTGGTAAACGACAATTCGCAGGACGATACCAAGTACCTGATTGAGGAACTAAAGCGGACTTTTAAACATCTTAGTCCTGTAGAACTCACCCAGGAAGCCCTGATGATACCAGGCAAGAAATTTCCTTTAAGCATGGGTATTAAATCAGCCCGTTACGAAACTCTGTTGCTTACCGATGCAGACTGTGTACCGGCCAGCGAAAATTGGATTAGCTTAATGCAGGACGGTTACAATACCGATACCGAAATAGTATTGGGTTACGGGGCCTATCATAAGCGCAAGGGACTTCTGAATAAAGTGGTGCGTTTCGAAACGTTTCATGCTGCACTTCAATATTTAAGTTATGCACTGGCCGGGTTACCTTATATGGGTGTTGGCAGAAACCTGAGTTATAAGCGGGATGTATTTTTTAAGAATAAAGGCTTTTCATCCATTAACCAGGTGCCGGGCGGTGATGATGACTTGTTTATTAACAAGGTGGCCAATAACAAAAACACTTCTATTGTAATTGAGCCCGATGCCCATACCCTAAGCGAACCAAAAAAGACATGGGAAGAATGGCGTAACCAAAAGTTCAGGCATTATACTACCGCAAAATATTACAAGGGGATCCATAAATTTCTATTGGGCTTTTACGGTCTAACCCAGTTTTTAGTGTATCCATTGGCCATAGCTGCAGCCATTTTTTTTAACTGGTGGCTGGCACTTATTTTATTTGGTGTACGACTAATTCTACAGGGTTTTGTATACTATAAAACCATGGATCGGTTAAACGAAAAAGACCTTTGGGCTATATACCCATTACTTGATATCTGGATGTGTGTATACTATATTTTCTTTGTGCCATCGCTGTTTAAAAAGGCAAAACGTAATTGGAAATAGAGAAGTAAGTCAGTAGTCATTAGTCAATAGCCAATGAGTCGATAGTGAGTAGGTCAGTAGTCAGTAGGTGTAAGAGCAGTTATAAGTTGTAGGTTATAAGTTGTGGAATGTATGTTTAAAGGGATAAGATCAACTTTCATCTTGTATCCTTCCTATTCAATATTCTTCCTTTTTAATTTTTACTTTTCATTTTTCATATTCACTAAAATAAATGGAGGAGATTTTAAAATACTTTGATGATTTTAATGAGAAGCAACTGGCACAATTTGCTGCCTTAAAAGCTATTTACGAAGACTGGAATAATAAGATCAATGTGATCAGTCGTAAGGATATTGACAGTCTTTATTTAAAGCATGTATTGCATAGCTTGAGTATAGCTGCCATGGTGAACCTTCGACCGGGCACCGAAATTATTGACATCGGAACTGGTGGCGGTTTTCCCGGGGTACCTCTGGCTATCTTTTTTCCTGAAGTTGAATTTTTGCTGGTGGACAGCATCGCCAAAAAATTAAAAGTGATTGATGCTGTAGTTGCTGAAACCGGTCTTACCAATGTAACTACCATACATGGTCGTGCTGAAGAAATCAAAAACCGTCAATTTGATTTTGCTGTTTCAAGAGCCGTTGCTCCACTAAAAGATCTTTGGTTTTGGAGTGAAAGACTTATAAAAAAGACTTCAAAAAATGAATGGTTGAATGGCCTTATCTGTTTAAAGGGAGGCGACCTGGCAAACGAAATATCAGAGAGCGGTTTAAAGCCCCGATTGGTTGATATCCATGGAATATTTCCTGAACCTTATTTTGAAGAAAAATACCTGCTTCACGTAGCCAAATAATTTTTGATTAGCTTTTATTGCATTCTTTCTTTTACCCAGGCCAATGCCATTTTTAACTGGTCGGTCATAGTAAGGTTTGAGTTATCCAGCACAATGGCATCTGCAGCCTGCCGTAGCGGGCTAACCTCCCGGTTTGTATCTATGTGATCCCGCATTTCAAGATTGGATCTTATTTCATCGTAGGTAATGTTTGGGTTCTTGGCAAATATCTCAGCATACCTTCTTTCTACTCTTACTGCCGGGTCAGCAGTCATAAAAATCTTCAGTTCAGCATTCGGGAAAACTGTGGTACCAATATCCCTTCCATCCATAACAATGCCTTTGTCACTACCTATTTTGCGTTGGGCTGCCACGGCAAATTCACGCACTTCCTGTAGGGCAGATATATCGCTGACCTTTTCGGCAATCACCATATCTCTTATCAGGTATTCTACATTTTCTTCGTTCAAAAACATATCGCAACGAGCCGTATCCTCATTGTAATAAAAATGAAGATTAATATTTCCTAAAGCCTTGTGAACTTCCTGGCTATCTGTCCAATTAATGTGATTGCGCAAAAAATATAAGGTGATGGCCCGGTACATTGCACCACTATCTATAAACACATACCCTAGTTCTTCCGCAAGTTCTCTTGCCAGTGTGCTTTTACCACAGGATGAATACCCGTCAATAGTGATGATAATCTTTTTCATGTTTACATGCGCTGTATTGCTGTGCAAATTTGAATACAATAATCGCAATATTCCAAACTATATAAAATAAAAAGAGCCACCTTTTACAGTGGCTCCTTAAACTTTAAAAATGTTTACTTATTTAACAATGAAAGATTGTGTTTGCAACACCCTCCCTTCGCTGTCTTTAAAGCGAACCATGTAATTGCCAGACGTAGTTCCGGCAATCTTCAGGCTAAAAATATTATTACCACCAGAAAGGTTTTCGTTGTAAGCGTTTATTAGCTGTCCAATACCATCCAGGCTTCTTTCAATCTCAAATCTGCCGTTGTTTTGTTCTGTAGCAATTTTCCAGTTTAGCAACACGCTGTTTCCATTGCGGGTACCCTATAATTCTAAACAGGAAACTGGTAAAGGTCAGTGCATATTTGAACCTACAGCAAAGCCAGAGAAACATGAAGCGTTTTTTTAATAAACCGCAATTGGAGAAAATGTATGAGGGAGATAAAAGAACGTTGGAGAGCAAGAACTTTTGTTGCGGGATAGTAGTTACTTTAATTTGCTTTTGAGCAGGGTGTTTTCTGTTTTTAATTTCCTCACCTCGGCTGATTGAGAACTGAGTGCCCATTTCAAAAATTTCACTTCATCCTTTGTTTGATTAGAAACGGGCTTGTTACTGTTGCCGACATTGCTTTGAAGTCTCTGTTTAAGTTTTACGATTTCATCATTTTTAACCTTCAATTGCCTCGCAAAATCATTGTCTTTAAAATCGCTATTGATTACTTGAATTTCCGGCTGAAATGGTAGGTTAACCAATTGTTTGTAATGATTAACAAGATTAAAAAGATGTGAACTTTCCGAAGGAATAGCTTGTAGCAGACTATCTGCGTATTGTTTCATTAATTGTTTATCTGCCAACAATTGTTGTTGAATTTTATTGACCCCGGTACTGTTGCCGCCGCCTTGTGCGGTAATCAACATGTCGTGGTCAGCATTTAATTTTGTCCACTTTATATTTAGTTGGTTAAGAATAACGAGTGCATTGTTAAGGGGCGAAATGATACTTTTATTTGTAACAGATGTCTTGATTTGGGGCGTTATAATATTATTATTAGTCACGGGTGTTTTAGTTCGGGGCGCTATAATAAATGCAGAAGCAGCGGCACATATAACCAGGATAGTGGTTACATAGAGCAATACAAATTTTTTTTTAGTATTGCTTGTAGCGGACATGTAAATATTACTCATATCAATCGTTTTTGAAATTTACCAATTGCAGACTTTACAGCATACACTCTCTCTGCCACAATGGAATTACTATTTTCAATACCATTTTCACGCAGGTCAACATCAGGATTAAGTAATCTGAGGGAAACTCCGTTATATTTTTCAAGAAAAAATTGCCAACCTACCGGCTTATGCTGCTCATCAGTAGTTTCTATTTCTATGCCTTCACTTTGTTGTTGTATAATAAAGAAATGAAATACTTTACCCAACTCCATGTGCGATGGCACCACCACATTAAAGACTGATCTTTTTTTTTCGTTGCATAGCCTGGTTAGTTTTACTTTGACACCAACACTGTTTAAGAAAACAAACGATTTATTATCGATCAGGTTGTGTTGTTGAAACCAAACCCTTTGTTCCGGTTGGGGAATTTCTAAAAACTGGCGATAAGTATATGTAGTAATAGTTGGAAGGAAAAAAGCTGCACAGAAAGCTATACTTAATAAAACCAAAGATTTATTTACAATTGTAAAAAGTACTATAGATAATATAAGTAGGGTAACCGAAAAAATAACTGTATTGATTAAGCTACTTTTTTTTTCTAAAGAAAACCAATATGCCGATTTTTTTTCGGAAATATAAAGATGCAATATGCCCAAAAAGATACAAGCGGCCACTTGGATGGCTACTATAAGATAACACCGGTTGGCATGTGCAGAATAGTAAAAAGAAAAGCAGGCAACTCCTATAAAAAAAGGTATAATCAATAGTAAATGAAGAAATAAATTGATGTAACTGCCAGTTGTAATTTGATCCTGCTCATAATATTGTACCGTTTGCTCAGTATACATTCTTTTCACCTTTAAGCATGTTGTATACGGTCATAAAAACAATCCTTAAATCCAGGTATATATTCCAGTTTTCCATATACCACAAATCAAACTCAACCCTTTTTTTCATTTGACCCAAAGTTTTGGTTTCTCCCCTTAAACCGTTAACCTGTGCCCAGCCCGTAATACCCGGTTTTAAGAATTGACGTACCATATACTGACCTACCAAATGCGAATATTGTTCGGTATGTTTTAGCATGTGTGGCCGGGGACCCACAATACTCATCTGCCCCTGAAAAACATTAAAAAACTGTGGAAATTCGTCGAGGCTTGTTTTGCGTAATATCTTGCCTATCCGTGTGATGCGTTCATCATTTCTTTTAGCCTGCAATTCATTTGCATGTTTGTTAGTATACATGCTCCTGAATTTGAAACACAAAAAGGGTTTCATATCCTTACCAGTACGGGCCTGTATAAAAAACACGGGGCCTTTTGACTCCAACTTTATTAATAAAGCGATGAGCGGCACCAGCCAGGACAAAATAAAAATCATTACAAATGAACTTACCAGTACATCGAAAAAGCGCTTTTTAATACGATTACCAACGTCTTCCAAAGGTTCTCTTCTCAGGTTAAGAACTGGTATTTCCTTCACAAAGTCTATATGAATTTTTTGATTCATAAAAACACCTAAGTCAGGCACAAACCTAAATCGAATGCAATTGTCGTCTGCCGATTTAATGAGCTTGTAAATTGATGCGTTTTGTTCGGGAGCTATGGTGGAATAAATTTCAGAAATGCCATAATCACGGCACACATTTATAGCACCGTCAATATTACTAAGAATAGGATAATGAGAAAGTTCCTTTACGTTTTCATATTCTTCGCAAAAGCCAACTACTTGCTTATTGATGCCATCCTCTTCAAGATAACTAACTAATTTTTTTGACAGATTATTATACCCGACTACCATTACTTTACTCAGGTACTGTTTTTTACGTGGATATTGAAAAAGCGTTAGGTATAAAAACCGGTTTAACAGAAGTACAACGGGTATTACAAGTAATAAAACACTTAAAAATATTCTCGACAATTCGAATACGCGAAAGAAGAACAGATATATTGAAATACCCATTAAGAAATATGAATATGTTCTTAAAGTTGCCCTTGTGAAAATCTCAAACGATTGAAGATTTTTTTCATTATACAAATTGGTAATTGCTATGGTTGCAAGCCATACGGCGCTAAGTGTAAAACCAAAATATATGTATTGAGAATCATGGCCGATAGCATTATATTTTCTAAAAGCCAAAATGCTTATAAAAAATACTATGTTTATTGCCAACAGATCAATAAAAGCAATAAATAGTCGTAAAAAATGTATGAATTTCTTATTCATGCTAATTATGCTTTATACACTTTCAGTGCATCTTTACGTAGTGTAACCCCTTTTTTTAGCATGGCCCTGCAGAGCAAATACAAGAATTTAGTATTGGTAACGGCATATCGTTTAAACAAACGTTTGGGCTCTTGCGAAAATCTGTATAACCATTCAAAACCATAACGTTGCATCCACAAAGGGGCGCGGCTTTGCACTCCAATTAAAACAGGTAAGGCCGCTCCAATACCAATCATTTCAGCCTTAATTCTTCCTTTCATAGCCGACATCCATTTTTCTTGTTTTGGACAACCTAACGCTACAAAAACAATTGATGCACCAGAGTTATTTATAATTGAAACCACCTGTTCGTCCTCGCCATAAGTAAGCTTACGAAAGGGCGGACTATACGTACCTGCCAACTTTAACTCGGGGTAGTTTATTTGCAGAAATTGTTTTGTCTGAGTTAACATTTCTTCAGTTCCCCCATAAAAAAATACAGGTAATGCTTTTTGGGACGCTTCCCTAAGCAGATCAGGCATAAGGTCCATTCCCGCAACGCGTTCTTGTTTAAATCCATACAAAAGCCGCATAGCCCATGTTAAGGGCAAACCATCGGGTGTAACTACACGAGCTCTATCTAAAACCTTAGCAAACCCAGGGTCGTTATAAGCCTCTACAAGCATGTGAACATTAGCAACACATACGTATTGACTTTTACCTTCAATTGCACTGTCTATTATGTTTTTAATAAAATCATGATAACCTCCTGTAGATATAGGAATGTTAAACAAGCTTACTGTTTTCATATTTTTTGAAATAACTCGCCCTACCCGGTTTTTAAAACAGGGACAAAACATTAATTAAATGTGGTTAACTTTTAAAGCGTACAACAGGGTTGAAAATCACAAACCAAAGCAAATGGGCACACTCACATGGCAGGAGTAAAACATAGGAATTTTTTGGAGAAGGGTTGCACTTACTATACGAGAAAGGATATGCTTAGAGTTTTAAAAAAATAAGAAAGTTTGTTAAAATGCTTATAAAGCAATTAATACATGCAACTATAATATTTGCTGGGTTTGCTGTGCTTTATGTTGCATTACGCTTGCATATATTTTACTAATGATTTCAAAGTTTTGCTCTGGCGTAAAGTTTTCTTTGTAGGTCTTTAGAGCATTGGAGCTGAATTCATTTTTTTGTTTACCCGAAAGTGTATGCCAATAATTTATGGTATTCAATAGATCCTCAGCATCTCCGGCTTTAAAATGCAATCCGTTAAAGCTATTCGTGATCATGCTTAGCATTGCGCCCAGGTTAGAAGCAATAACAGGAGTACCACAAGCAAAAGCTTCAATAATGGTAAGTGGCATACCTTCAAACCAGACAGAGGGAAAAATTAAAGCGGTGGAATGTGCCATTAAATCTGCAATGGCTTCCTTATCCAACTTACCCACGTATGTTATGTTCTTATGATTTAGTGCAGCTACTTCCACTTGTGCTTTAAGGGGGCCATCACCTGCAATAATCAAAGGGAGACTACTTGTGCTGAATGCTTTTAATAAAACACCAATCCCTTTTTCGTCTGAAAGCCTGCCTACATATAAGAAGTAATTGCCCTCATGGTTAGCTTTACTTAACAAAGGCCTACAAAAATTTGGCTTTATTACTACCTGCTCATTAGTAAAACCTAATGATGATTTAAGAAACAATTTTTGGGAATGCTCTTGTAAAACTACCAGCTTATCGCACTGCTTCCATGTACCTATTGTCCTGTGGAGGTATACGGAGAGTGCCGACCAAAATGTTACAAGTTTTGAATTTTTATAGACACCGAGCTTTACAGCTTTCCATGGAAATGAATTGTTTAAAGAATCTGTAAAAATGCTACCGTTATAAAATAAAGTTGCAGAGGGACACAATAACCTGTAATTGTGAACAGTCATTACAAAAGGAACCTTACATTTTTTAATTGCATAGATTATAGAAGCCGATCCTGCGAAATGGAGATTGTGAATGTGTACCACATCAGGCCTAAATTCATTTATCTTTCTTATAGTTTTTTTATACGATTGAATATTGAATGGCAACTGTAATAAATTGGCTGCAACGTTACCCTCGTTGCTAAAGGATACGAGATCTACAGTAACTGCATGAGATCTTAATAAATCGATTTCTTCTTCTACAACAGTATCCTCGCCTCCTCTGAATTTATAGGCAGTATGTATAAATAAAACCCTCATTGCTCAATTTGTAGCTTACTTTTTTCTTTGATTTAGTCAGCAAAACATTTACTGCAATCAGGAAGTAAGTTTTATGACAGTATTAATTATTTTTCTTGAAGCAAGTGCGGGCAGGCTGTAAGGCTTTCTTAATTCGCGCTGTAAGTAGGGCACCTCATGATTTGCAGGACAAAAATTATATGAACGTTGATGCTCTTCATCAAGTGTGGTTTTCAAATAATCTATACCAAATGTATTTGTTGATTCTTTATCAAAACCTATGTTATGCCCTTTAGAAACCACAGGATAAATTACCTTAAGATTATTTACAGAAACATGCACCTGCATTTGAATATCCCAGGTTGAAATAATACCTTTTACCTGCTTGGAAACCATCCTTGACAAATCCTTGCCTTCGCGATTTAAATTAGAAATAAAACCTGGAGTCTGCATGCATTCCTCCAGATATTCCTTCTCAAAATGTACATTTTTTACCCTGTTACTCCAACTTGCCCATCCATAAGAACAAAACCTTTTATGAACAATCGAATCAAACTCATAATCCTTAATGTCGATAGGAAAACAAAACCCCGTAACACAAAAAACGGAAGGATCATACTTATAAAAATCTAATCCGCTTAATAAATAACTTATGTAGTTGGGTGTTACAACAAGATCGTCCTCCACAATAATAAAACGGTCATAGTTTTCGCAAAGCCAGGTAATACCTTGTTTAAAATTTGGCCCGGTACTTACATTTTTTTCATGGTACTTTTTCTGAATGCTTCTAAACCCCGTTAAAGAATCAATGTATTTACGGGTATCCATTACACCTTCAAAATCGTTCGCTCCTTTTGGGCCATCACAAAAGAAAATCACATCCATAGAAGCGCATTCCGGGTTATGCAACAAAGCCTCTACCGAACGTTTTAATTTTGCAGCGCGTTTATAGCAAAAAATTGCAATAATCGTTTTATCATCCATTTTTAACGGTTTAAAATTGAAGGATTAGCTGGTGAGTTATTTTTAAATGCATCCCATAAAAAAGGGAAGAAAGTTTTAAGCCAAAGCTTCACAAAAGCAACCGGATACGATAAAGGAAAATGTCGCCTGATGAACAAGAGATATTCATGGTAAGCCAATCCTTTGGGACTTTTCAGGTATTTAACCCTTTCTTTTAAAGGTACCTTTTCACCCTTCCAATTATTGCCATGGTCGTCTTCACAACTACCCAAAAATCCCGGAGCTATAATTACTCTAAGCCCGGCTTTTTTTGCTTGCAAAGTGTAGTCGTAATCTGCAAGACCATGTGTATAATCTTTAGATAAAATACCTATAGCATTTACGATGTCCTTTGGAACCAACATAATGTTTGCATTAGCAAAATCACAGTCAGTTTCTGTAGCGGGTGCTTCAAGCATTTTGCTTTTCCATTGTGTTTTTGATGTAAGCCTGCTACCTCCGTAAGATGTTTTACCTGTATCTTCATTTACAGTACTTCCTATACATATCACCGGTTCATTATATTTTTCTACACAGCTAATCAAAGTCGATATAGCATGATCAATAAGTAAAGTATCGTCATTGATCAAAAGATAAAAATCAGCATTAGTTGGTAACGCTTTCTCCCATGTAGAACGCATGCCTCCAGCCCAAAACATGGAGCCGGATCCTTTATATAGCTTTACATCTGGAAATTGATTTTTAACGGCTTCGCTGGTTCCATCTGTTGATCCGTCATCGGTAAGAAAAATCTCCAGCCTTACCCCTTGTTTTAATTGCTGGCTATACAATCTCTTGAGACACTCAATTGTTTTTTGCCTGCGATTAAAAACCGTAATCAATATGGCGATATGAACGGATGAATTCATTTTATTTAAAAAGAGTTGCCACAATGGGCACTTTACGCAATCGTTTTTTAACCGCCCGGTAATAGCTTGTAGAATAATATTGAAACCTTCTTTTTGCAGGCAAATATGGAATACCCAATTCCTTTTGTGCAAGTTGTAAAAAGCTGAGCCCGGACAAATTTTTACCAAAGCCCGTTAAATTTATGAGGCGCTCGTATAACCTGTGGAGACCATAAGTTTTTTCCGCAGGTAAATGCCAAATAAACAAATCTGTATCCGATGCTCTTACCTCCCGGTAAAATAAGGGATTGGTCCATATACGCCGCATGTAAATATTATTTTTAAAAGCCCTGAAACCATTTTTAAAATACAGGTAGCTAAGGGTATGCGCTTCCTCGTTAAACTTAATTTTGCCTGTTAAATTTCTTTGCAGCAGTATGGGCCACAATTGTATAAAATCAGCCGAAAATTTATAGATGTTGGCAACATTACTCAATAAAAATTCTCCCAGGTGATATGATGGGAGTTCGTTGATCGGTTGTTGGGTTAAGTCTTCATACAAACTTCGCATATCATTACGGCTAAGTCCATTAATTACATATTCCGGTTTTACTTCATCTTCAAATGAAATGAAGCCACCATTTAATTTTGCCTGGTTAAAAAGAGGCTCAACCGGCTTTAAGAAAATGCAGTCTGAATCTAAAATCAGGTATTGATCCTGAAGGCTTTTATTGGTTTCGGCTATGTGTTCTAAAATTGAAAATTCATAAAACTGGTTTTGAAAGCGGCCATAGTAGCCTTTAGGCGTTTTATACTTAAAATCAGTTGTCACAACATCAACATTCAATTCATTCAGTATGTCCTCTGCTTTTCTACCATCTATTTCGGGTAAAGATTTTACATTGGTAAAAAAAACATGACGCTCCTGTTTATTAAATCTCCTGCTGGTTATGAAGAACAGGAAAATACATCGCCAATAAATATCCTGGTGGCTTTGGGAGGAAGACAATTGGCCGGTTTGTGGAAATATACTTTCTTCCCCTTTATCATCAGCGCAAAACCAGGTGCATATATGGTTCATTGTTTATTAGTCTCTTTATAAATGTTAGCTCTCAAGAGAGTGTTCGGCCAAATCATACCTTGAAAATTTTGGCGAATTTATTATTGTGTCTGGTATTTCAGCAATTTCCTGGTGTTGCTGCTTCAAATCATCCTTTTCAAGGTAATACAAACACAATCCAACGTGACCCCAAAAAACAATCTGTGGTACATAGCTCAAACTAAAAACAAGTCCGGCCAGGCAAAATGAAAGTATAATAACTGTTTGATTGCTTAGGTTTTTACTAAAAGCTCTTACCGCCAGGTAAAAAAGAATAGAATATTTGAAAACAAACCCAATAATTCCATGATAAAAAAGAATTTCCATAAATCCTTCATGAAAGTGTTGACCAGTTTTTTCAGGCCACCAATCAACCAATGGATTGCTCATCTCGAAACCTTCAAAGGACCATCCAAATACAGGTCGTTGCAAAAACAATTTAAAATATACTTCTCTTTGCTCAACCCTGAAACGACCGGTACTTTCCTGTTGACCGGGATTAAATATCTCACTAAACCTTTGCCCAAAGAAATCGACCATATCAGGAAACATAGTTGATATGAAGAAATATGAAAACAAAAACAGCACAAAAGCGCCAATAACAAGACCCCAAATTTTAGGAATGGATTTTTTGTTGGTTCTTATGTTAATGAAAAAGTAAATGAGCAACGAAAAAATAGCCCCACTCCAAACCGAACGATGCTGGTGAATGAGAATGATTACAATGCAAAGGAGCAATAAACCAAAGTGCTTTAATTCTCTTGTATTTATAAACTTATCCAGGTACCACAAAAAGGGTAGTATCATCATAAACACCGAAGAGGCATGAATAATACGGCCATCGCCGGAAAACACACCCAGGTCTTCCATATTAAAACTTTGAAGACTGAAAGAAAAGTTTCGGCCATAAAGCGCCATAAAAACCACATAAATAGCCAGGTAGAATTTTGCCATAAACTCTAACAAGTCAAGATTGAAGGTTCGGTTAATATGTTTGATAAAAAATGTGTACAGAACAGGAAACAATACATAAAACATGGTGAGCTGCTGAAAAAAAGTATCATATTTATACATCGACTCCAGTACCAGTTTCACCATGAATAAACAAAATATAATTAGGTATATTCTTTCTACCCGGCGGAGCCGGGGAAACAAATAAAGCATTAAACCAAAAATTAAAAACCCCGATATTTTTTGAAATGGCTGAACAAACGCTGAGGAAGGTATAACCAACCATGCTAAAATTTGCTCCATCAACAAATAACCAAAGAGCACAACAAGAAACTCTTTTACAAAAAACCTATAATTAAAAAGTCGGATTATCGAATTCATACAAAGCAACAGGCTGGTTATTTACCAGTTATTTCGGTGGTATAAGTGACAGGTTTAAATTTTACAGTTGCTTTACCGATAGCATTTTTAGTTATACGCAAAACCTTTTTGAAAATTCTGGGAAATAAAGTTGTTAATCTGAGGTAACTTAAATACCAATTAAGTTTTTTTACTTCCATGCTGTTTATATCATCTATCCATTTAATAGGGCGCTCGTTTCTCATATACATTTCCTGGAGCGTTTGCTCTTTATCGCTGGTAATCTGCCTGTAGATATCAGCCTTTTTATCAACCAGTTCTTTATTTATATACCCCAGATGTTTTAGGCGATAATTTGTATTCAACTGCAAACCCGTTATGCCTTTTACATTTGGCGAATCCAAAACTACGTTTTCAAAATAACCTTTTGGCGACTCTCTCCACATTACACGGTCGTGACCTGCTGAATAGTATAGCCTGAAATTGGAGCCTGCAAAATATTCCCGGTTAATAAAATGAAATCTTCTAAAAGCATATTTTTTTACAAGCCGGTTACTCATTAATTTGTCAAGATGTTTACGGGTTACCTGGGGCTCCATAATTTCGTCCACATCAATCCAGAGACACCAATCCGGGTTGCGCTTTCTTGCCAAACCATATAAAAGGTTTTTATCCCTGCCTTCGTTATAACCTTCTGTTTGTATCGTATCCACCACTTTAGGGTGCCTTTTCAACATTTCAAAAGTGCCATCTGTCGATCCATTATCAACCACCACAATCTCATCAGCAAGTTTTTCAAAACAATCAAGCCATTCAGGCAGAAAAAACATTCCATCCTTTATTCTGAGTAAAACTACAAATTTTGACATACGCTCATTATTAATAAAATTTTATTGCCAAGAAAAAAGAAAACTCAGCAATAATTACTGCAAACAAAAGGGGTGATCAATGAGAAGGTGTGAAATTTTCTTTTCTTTAAATACGGACAATGGGTATTTAAAATTTATTTTATCCGCCAGGCTTGAGTCTCACTCCATCCGTTGTAAAAGCGGAACCTAAATCTTTATTACAAAAGACAAAGTTTTAAGCAACTTTTTATTAACAAAAAGTAACACAGAGTCAGGTCAAACTGAATTTCAGCCTATTTACTAATTGCTTTACCTGGCTTCTTACATGTAAATCTATCATCAATAACATAGTAATAAAGCATAGGGTAAATATTGATGAGCTCACAATCATTTGAAGTAATATCATACCCGGTGGCAACCACATGTTAATAAGCATTGATATCATCCAAACTATGAAAAAACACGCTGCAATAACTGGAATAAGCATACTGGCAAGGGCTTTTAAAGTTGTGACAGACAGGTACCCCAATTTGTTTACACGATATATAAAAAAGAAAAAATCGAACAGAAAAGCCATACTAAAGGAAACTGCAAGGGTTCCAATCATTCCATAATATTTTGCACCTAAAAAAACTAATATAATAAACAGTAAATTCTTTGCTACCTGGTAAAAGCTATTCACTTTAATATCGCCTAAAGCATAACTTATATTCGACATAAAATATCCGATTAAATAAAAAAAGCTGTACAATAACATTAATACAAGCAGGTTATTACCAAAAAATTTATCAGGGCCTACCCAAAGAGTTATAAGGTTAAAATAATTAATGGCATACATAAACAAAACAAATACTGTTGCATAAACATATAGTTTAAATTGAGTCCCAATAAAAGGAACAACAGAGGATTTCTCATTCATTCCTTTTGCATGAGAAATAAGAGGCATCAGGGCCACCGAATGCCTGCCTATTAAACTATTGGTAAGGCTTATTGGCCGCTTATTAATCTCATACACAGTTACCATTGCAGGCGAAACAAACCTGGCTAGCACCAGCATATCCATACTATTTGATATACCGGTTATAATTTTTGAAAGTGAGGTGAATGAAAAAATCTTTATAAATTTTTTAAAGTGCTCTTTATTAAAATTGATTTTCGTATCTGCAATACCCAATACTTTTTTGAGAGAAATATAATTGTATAGGTTTATATAAACAGCCCTGCTCAAATTTGCTATGGCTATAGACATTACGCCATAACCCAGGTATAAAAAAAGAATATTAACCAGTAAAAATAATAGGTTGGCCGTTAAGGATGAGATAGCTACCTGTGCAGAATTATGCAGTCCCTGGTTTATGCCAGTTAGGGTAAATGAGACTAGCGACAGACCTGTGGAAACAATGGTAATAAAAAGCGCATTTGATAAATTTGGATACTGGCTAACGTCTTTGTTGATAATAGTGCCAAGCAAAAAATAAACTACAATCCCTAAAACAACAGAGAAAAACAAAATTAACATTGACGCAAATAATCCTGAACCTACGGTATGACCAATTTCTCCGTGCTCATTTTTTCCTCTCAGTTCAGCAATTTTTTGTTGAAGCACTTCGCCAACACCTGGATCAATAATAGTCATCCAATATAAAATACCCGATGTTGCCAGCCATACCCCCAATGTATTGGCATTTATAAATTTAATATATAGGGGCAGCAACAAAATGGAATTGATAATATTCGTAATCACCCATCCAAATTGAAAAATAAAGTTCCAGCGAAGGATTTTTTTATCCATCTATATATTTTTGCTGCCCTATAGAAAGGGAACTATTCACATTGTTTTTTATTAACCTAACGCGTTTTAATTGTAAGTAACTCACCTGTAAAAGCCATTCAAAACATTTTGACGGATGAATGCCGGCCGTTTCAACACCAGCATATCTACAATTTGTTCTTGATTCTCAGCTAATAAAGTATAACCTAAAGAAGGTAAAGATAGCTTTTGGTACATTTTCTTTTCACCGGCTTCTCCAACAGCTTCGCCTGATGTAATAAAAACCTGTTCTGATGTTGATGACTGGTTTTGAACAATCATTTTTTCTAAAATGATATTGGAATATCCCTTTGTAAATTTTTTAATAACATCTACTTCATTGCCTGAAATACTTGCAATCGTGTTGTGCCAGTGTAAGAAGCTTAATATACCATCTGTGTGTATAATTTCAAGATCGGATATAGCAGAGGTTTTTATAAAAACATATCTCTCGAACAAAGGCTTTACAGCCATTACAACCCGATCGCTCCAAGTTGTATGTGTTCTAAAGGTGGGGTAATAACATTCCACCTTTTGTTTAGAAAGCAAATTACACACTTTCTTTTCAGCATTGCTTCTAGTTAGTAAAATTTTCCAGTCGATTTCCTGTTTCATGTGTTAAAAGTTTACGGCTTCGCCTCTCTCGGTTACATGCATGTTACCGGGGAAATATTTTTTAAATCTTAAGGGTTGTTGTTATTAAGTGATTTCAGTGGGGCAATCTAATCAGCCAATCAAAGAGAAATTCTTTTACGACTCACTCTATCGTCATATATATAACCATAGCCATAGCCATAGCCATAATGCGAGTAACCAAAGCCTCTTGGAGTAACACCATTAAAAACAATGGCTGCATTATGTAAGGGATTAATTTTATTGTTTTTGTCTATTCTTTCTACAAATACTTTGGGTGTAAAACCATGTCGTATCACAAACAATGTGGCATGGCAATACGGTGATAGAAGATAGGCATCGGTAACCGGCATAACAGGTGCGGTGTCTATAATAATGAAGTCAAACAGCTCATCCAACTTGTTAAGCATCTCCTCTACTTTGCCATTCATGATTAATTCTGTTGGATTATATGGTAGCTTACCAGGAGAAATCATATGGAAGTTTGGATTAATATCCGTTTGAATAATAATGTCATTTAATTCAACTTCGTCATTCAGGTATTCTGCTATTCCTTTTTGATGTGTCAGTTTTAATTTGTTATTTATCGAGGGATTATTGAGATCAAAATCAACCAATACTACCTTTTTATTTGAAAGGGATAGCGTAAGTGCAAGGTTAGTTGCCACAAAGCTTTTACCTTCTCCGGAAATGGATGAAGTAACCAATATTCTTTTTCTTTTTGAACTGACACCCATGTAGCTTAGTGATACACGTAGCTTTCTAAATTGCTCTGCAATAAATGTTTTTTTATGTTCAGATATTACAATGGGGTTTTTTGAATTTTCAATACTTATTTCACCAATAATGGGCAAATCAGTAAACTGTTCAATTTCCTGCCTGAACATTATTTTGCCATTCAACGATTCCCTTCCGTAAACAAAACCCATGGCTAATAAGATAGAAGCAAGAAAAGAAGAGAGATATACAATTTTTTTCTTCGGACTTACCATCTTGTCGCCCGACTCAGCTCTATCAATTACCCTGGTGTCGGCAACACCCGATGCAAAGGACAAAGCAGTTTCTTCTCGTTTTTGAAGAAGGAATGTGTAGATATTGCTTTTTATGTTTTGTTCGCGGTTAATCTCAATAAGCTCCCTTTCTTTTGCTGGTATAGAACTTAAAACGGAAGTATATAAATTGTTTGTAGAAGAAATATTTGAACGGCTTGCCTGTAAACTCCTACGCTGCCCTGTAATATTGTTAATAATACTGGGTTTTATTTTTTCAATTTTATCCTTAAGTGAAAGAAGTATTGGGTTATTTTCGGCAGTTGTACTTTTCAGTCGCTCATACTCCAATTCCGAAGATGAAAGCTTATCTACAAGTTGAGAGAGCGTTGGATCGGTAACTCCCAATGTAGATGGCACAACGCCACTTTGGGATCCATTAGATTTTACAAAGCCTTCTACCTGGTTTAAAACAGCCAGTTGAATATTAATTTCACTCATCTTTTGATCGTTCGTGCTTACATTTTCCAAAAACAATCTTCCCTGCGTACCCATGTCAACCGCACCTTTCTGCGATTTAAAATTCTGGATCTTTTTCTCAATTGCATTCAGGTCTTGCTGAACGGACCCCAGCCTTACTTCTAAAAATTTTATAGTATTATCTGCCAGGTCATTTTTATCTCTTAATATAGCCCTATTGTAAGCTGTTATTAGTTCATTAAGTATGTCTTCACCTCTTTTGGCATCTTCATCTATTAAAGAAAGATTTAAAATACTGGTCATTTTATTGGTTGTAGAAACCTTTAAACTTTCACCAATTGATGTAGCTACTTTCTTTGGTTTTATTAAGGAGAAAAATAACTTGCCTTCTTCAAGTACATAATTACCAGGCTCAGTCTTAAATTTTAATTTTCCGTAGGGTGTAGAAAGCCAGGTATTCACAGGATACGAGTATGCTCCTATTTTTACCTTTGAAAGCATTTTATTATATTCAAAATAAACTTTCTCTACCTCTTTAAATGAATCAACCGAAGCAACCTCTAGAGATATGGGAGTTGTGGAATAAGCACTAATCGTTTTCATTTTTAACTCACGGGAAACAGGTGCATATAAATGCAATAGCTTAACCACCTTGCTAAGAAGTGATGAGGATTGAATAACCTCCATTTCATTATCAATAATTTTCTTTGGCGAAAGCTGGTCCAACGACTCTATTGTTTTTGATTCGGAAGCTCCTTTATTTTCGTCCTTAATCAATATGCTGGCGGTGGTTTCGTACCGTGCTGGTGTAATGCGCATGTACAGGTAAGCAGCAGCTATTCCTAATGCAATAAAAATGAGAAATAACGGCCAGTAAGGAATAAACCGGTAAATACCCTGGTTGATAATATTGCCCGAATTATCACTATTTACTTTTCTTGAGAATTCCATTTTTAATACGTTATCTGGTTAATCGATCTATTATTATGGCAGCAAACGATAACCCGCTTAATAAAATGGGGAGCAATTGTGTACTACGTGTAGCACTCGCAACTTTTGCATTATTAGGCTCCACATAAACTATATCATTAGATTTTAAATAATAGTAGGGTGATTGTAATAAGTCGCTGTTATTAAGATTCAATCGCTTTACAAGTCTCTGACCGTTTTCTTCCCTTATCAATAGCACATTTTCCTTTCTTCCAAATATGGATATATCTCCTGCAAGCCCTAAAGCTTCCAATAGTGTAATTTTTTCGTCGGGCACATTTATAACTGTCGGCCGGCTAACCTCTCCTAATACCGTAACCCTGTAGTTTAGAAATCTTACGGTAACAACAGGATCAATCAACAATTTTTTGTCTACCAATGTTTTGGCTAATACCTCGCTCAACTGGTTGGCTGTATAGCCAGTAGCTTTCATTTTACCTAATATAGGAAACTGGACATTGCCATCTGCACTAACAAGATAACCGGTGGTTTGAACCGCAATACCCGTAGAAGGATTGCCGGAGGTTGGCGTTAAGGTAGTATTGGGGGCATTAAAGATTGTTGTAGCTTCAGGATTAAGACTAGTAAAGTTGATGCTTAACAAATCGTTGCTACGAATAGTTGTTTCCGGTATTTTTAAGGATGTTGTGATTTGAGCATCATTCTGACCATCGAAATATAGAGCTTTTCGAGGGTTTGCGCACGAACCAAGTATAACTACTAAACACAACAGACCAAATATTTTTTTAACATCCATTTGTATCATAACTAATTACGAATTATAAGGGCAATAAAATGCTATAAGAAAATTAAATTTCAATTGTAACGTTAATTATCTTAAAGTTTTCAAATGGCTTTTGAACCTAAGTGGGAGAATATTGAATAGTATTGTTATGTACGAAAAAACGATGCCAAAGGATTTTTGTATAACTAATCTTACTGATATTGTTGAAACCAAATAAAATTTTTTGCTTAAAATATTTAAACATTATTGAGGAAGTTGTGTAAAGAAAATTATACATTAAGCTAACACTTACTTTTCCCCATCTTTTGCTTAGTGTATTAATTATTGGGGAAATACTCTAATTATTTCTAGTTAGTCTCATTAATCTATCCCGATATAAAGTTTGGAACACCCCCCGGTCTTTTCAACCTTAATCCCTTTTAGCTTTGCTATAGAAAGTTCTCTTCCCGAAATAACATAACCATTTTTCTGAAGATATTTTGCTATGGAAAAATTCTTATCCCGAATGCTGCCCTGCTGTTGAATGATCTGAACACAATTAGATCCCTTATTACTTTGGAGGTCAAGCAAAATGGCACTCATTTCTGCTTCTGATAGTGGCTTTGCAGTAACATTAGATTTTGTAGCATCTTTTTCTTTTACTTTTATTATGCTATTTATTAAATTGGCGTTTGGCAATACTGTATTTGTGGAGGCAATATGTTTAACCTGACTAGGTACCATATCTACTTCCTGGTCTTGAATTTCTTTACTTCCATCACCTTCAGGTGTTATAATCTTAAATTCCTCGCCTTCCTTAGTTGACTCACTCAAAATTTTATTATTAATGGAATCCATTTTATTATCATCCTCTAAATAAAACAAGAATACTCCGATAATTAGAACCATAACAAAAGCAGCTAATAACCATTTGCCTGTTTCAGATTTTTTCTTTACATATTTAATCTTTCTTTCCAACCTTTGATAATGATCCTCGTTTTGTTGAAGCTTTAGTAATTCGTAAGCATCCAAAAAATTGTTTAATTGGTTATCGTAATCAGATCTTTTTGTATCGTCAGCTAATACCTGACGGGCCTCGTTTATCTCTCTGAAACATGACGCAAAAAATGCATCATTACCATTCTTATCCGGATGGAATTTTTGGGCCAACTTTTTATACGCATCTAAAACTTCTTTAGAATTTGCAGTTTCAGAAATTCCCAAAATATTATAGTAATTTTTCATATAAACAGACCTCAAAGTTTTTTTATTAATAAACCGATAAATTCATAAAATATTGAGGATTACCCAAAAACAAATAAGTACGTGCAGAAAAACTATTGAGATTTAAATGCAATTATTTTGCCACCACAAAAGGGATGGTACTCGTTGTGTTAGCATTCACGAGCCGGAGAAAATAAGTTCCAATAGCCAGATTTGAAAAATTATAAAAAACTGTGGATTGTTTTCTTTGAGGAGTTGTTGTATAATATATACGGTTTATGATTCTGCCGCTTAAGTCAACCACATCAATTTCAATATTTTTTTCCATAGCCTGAAAACTTATTTCGGCGTAATTTTTTACAGGATTAGGGTAAATTGAAAGTTGAGCCACATGGCTTTTTAGAGTAGAAGCAGTCAATGTTTCAGCTAATTTTCTAATAGGTAAAGTTGAGGTTAAATATGGCGAAAGCCTACTTCCGGATATAGGCATTTCGGTTGTACCGTCGGGCAGTTGCCAACCAACAGACAAATTACTGCCGCCGCCACCCTGTTTGTGTAGGGCTTCAATGTAATATTGTTTACTGGCTTCCATGTAAACCGGCACCGACTTTTGTGAAGGATATTTATTCCACTCCCTGGGCATTGTCCAGCTGGTGTTGTAGGACCTTAAAATTTTGTTCAGTGGGTTGTTGTCCGTACTTAAATATAATTGTGTGGCGTCATCTCCAG
This sequence comes from Chitinophagales bacterium, assembly GCA_038211085.1. GTDB lineage: Bacteria > Bacteroidota > Bacteroidia > Chitinophagales > Chitinophagaceae > Segetibacter. The sequence goes on from JBBQVY010000023.1 coordinate 22,472, forward strand.
CTATCCAAAATGTATAGCTTCCACTTTGTGGGACACATAAATAACCTCTTATACGTGAGCAGTAATTATCGCCACTAATAGTCTGGCTTTCAAATATTGACAATTGCTCACTTGAGTCCGCTTTGTATCCATAACTAGCGACAACCACATCATTCCCCATTACATTATTCCATTGTTCGCGTAATATAGTACCGGTAGCAAGGCATGATGTGCTTTGTGTACTTATGATTGCTGCTGAAGATTTTAAAAGTATAGCAGAAGCAAAGGCGCCAAGCGCAATGGTGCTTTTATATCTTTTTTTATAAACGTCTACATATTTATTAGCTAACCTAAATTTTTTTGTTGCCTGCAGATTATTATATAAAAAACTAATTGAATCAGCCGGATTTGTCGGTATAGCCAATACCTCGGCCAGTTGGATATTGTCTACATATACAGGAGTGTTCTGTTCAGGTATATCGATACCTATGCTGGCATTTGTCTGTGATTCGATAGACACAAATAATATAGAAACTTCTATACGAGTACCGGATGGATTAATCAGTTTTCTCACACTTATATCATTGTACGGGGCCAGGCTTTTCCGCAAATACAGTTCCATTTGTTTACTGTTATCAGCTCCACGAACACTCATTTTTAATACATAAGAATGGTTTGCTTTAATGGAGCCAATACCTATAATGACTGTTCCTTTGGAGGCAACAGAGGACACATTATTGAAAGAAACTTTTAAGCTACCCCCATCCAGCGCTTCACTTGCCCAGGCGGTTGTTATATTATTTGCAGAGGAATAGGCGTATAAACCTCCGGCATTACTATCAAAATTTCCGTTCGCAAATTGATTGGTTCCTATAATCCTGCTGATTGTAAAAGGGGATATGGATTTAGGTGAAATTCCGGAACCTGCATCTTTACCGTACAGGAGTCTCCAGCCTTGCAGGTCAACCTGATCAGCTACATAATTTCCATTTATTTTTCTTAAAATATGTATGCTACCAGCTTCGTTTATGGGCCTGCAATAAAAGTTATTAGAAAAAGTACCGAACCCAGCCAGGCTGTTATTCAATGTTTTAAATGCAGCAACAGCCTGATTTTCTTTTAAAGAGAAAAAGATATTACCAGTTACGATGTTGTTTACCACTTCATTGTTTGGAGCAATTTCATCATGTTGCATAACCAACTGTATGTTGTTGTTATACATGGTGTTTTTCGAAATAGCAATGTTTCGTGCATTGTGAATAAATATGCCATTTCCATTGCAATTGGCCACCGTATTCGAATCGATTATTACATCCGATGCATTATCATCAATGTAAATACCATTAGCGTAACCTTCCTGAATGTTGTTGGTTCCCTCCCCTGCACCCTTGCCATTTAAAATAATGTTTCCCTTTATTATTCTGTTAGTGTAAGTAAGAGCGTTACTCGAGTTGTTCCAGGTATAAATTGCTCCGCCATCGTCTTTAATAAATGCATAGTTCGATATAAAATTATTTTTAATGATAACATTGTTGCCATTAAAAGACAATGGTATGTAACCCGTGCTGTCAATTTCATTCAGCTCAATTCTGTTATTATCCCCTGAAATAATGACTGCTTCGTACGATCCAGCATCACCATCACCCATTCCTGGAATTGTGCCTGTTCTACTTATTTTATTATTGATGATTGAGGTTGAACTACACGAAATACCGTTGAATGCAATATTGTTAGTCTCTTCAATCCTGCAATTATTAATAGAAATCTTTGTTGAATTGTCAGCAGTAATTGCATTGGTTCCACTAAAAATTAAATCACACCCAGTTACAAGTAATTGCTTCACATTCTTGATGAAAAAAGTATTTTTATTGGATCCTTCAAACCTGATATTCTCGAACCTGACATTTGAAACATTTTCCAGGTGTACTAATTCATCAATAATAGCAACTTGTACATTTTGTAAAGATGCATATCCATCTGTAGTCTTAATTCCTATTTTGGCTTCCTTTTTATCAAAATACCATTCTCCATTAAGGTCAAGTGTAGCAGGGTGGTTTTGAATAAAATAACCAAAACCGGCATCCGCCTTATAACCTGATTGAGAGTTGTAGGTTATAGTGTTATCCTGATGGGAAGTAATAGAATTTCTATCTAAAACCCACCTGTTTTTTCTTATCACGATGTCGCCACCATTAAAATTTTTACCGGAAAGTTTACTATCAATTATAGAGGTGTTTGAAAAAGCTGATTCAAAATAATGAAAACCATTGTTACCGGCATTTCTGTTTGGATAGCGTCCAATTGCTTGTTGTTTTCCATTTACAAGCAACAGGTTGATTGCAGAAACTTGGTAGGGAACCTTAGCTTCGTACACATTGTTCTCAATTAATTTAAAATTCTGCAATATTTTTAAACCGGTTATTACAGGGTTGAGGCCTTCACCATAAGCGGTAAAAATTAATGGTGTGGAGCCAGCATTTGCTCCATTCATTAAAATAGAACCATAAAATTCGTCGCCACGTTTAAATGCAATAATGTCACCAGCCCTAAATGTTGAAAAAGATGCATTCAGTTTTTCAAGTGATTTCCAGGGAGTTAAAGGATTTTGTGCCAGAACAGAACTTCTGCTATCATCTCCTGAGCCAGTAGAAAAATAATAGGTAGTTGCGTGCAGATTTAAGCTAAAAGCCAATGCGATAAAAAGGACAAATGTTTTCATTAGTATTATTTAAAACTTTTCAGGCGTTAAAAATTGCATTTAATCAAGCACCATCAGTTTAATGGTCTTTAATTGTAACTATAGTGAAGCAGGTTCTTTGGATTAGTGATTTTACTTGTTTTAAACTATAGCAAGTCATTTTATATTTAAAACAATAATATTTTACGCTTTTAGAGTCTGTTTAAAATTATTTTTTGTTGAATACCGGCATAAGTAATTCTAATTGGAGATTAGTTCATCAAAAGAAAAATTGGCACCTGAACTTTCCAATTGAAGCTCGGCAAACAAATTTAAACCAGCTTCTTGGGTAACGAAATTTAAGTATCGCTATTGTATTGCCTAAAAAAAACCACCCAACTTAACAGAAGGGTGGTTATGCATTTAAGGGATTTTATTATTAATGCTTGGTTTCTTTTATTTCCTCAGTCTCTTTTAAAGTGAAAGTAATTTTGCTATTCTCTTTATCAAGATCAGCTATTAATGTGTCTCCCTGCTTAACATTCATATTTAAAATTTCCTCAGCCAGCGGGTCTTCCAGGTATTTTTGAATAGACCTGTGTAAAGGGCGTGCACCAAACTGAACATCATAACCTTTATCTGCAATAAAGTCTTTGGCAGCATCTGTCAGTTCCAGGCTAAATCCCAGTGTTACCAGGCGCTTCATAACACCTTTCATCAAAATATTAATGATCTCAAATATATGCTCCCGTGTAAGTGAGTTAAAGATTACGACATCATCAATCCTGTTTAAAAATTCAGGAGAGAAGGTACGCTTCAATGCTTTTTCAATTACTGCCTTATTGTTTTCATCAGCATTTTGCATGCGGTTGGCGGTTGCAAATCCAACACCATCGCCAAATTCTTTCAATTGCCTTGCTCCAATGTTTGAAGTCATGATGATCAAAGTGTTCTTGAAGTCAATCCTTCTGCCCAAACCATCAGTTAACTGACCATCGTCTAAAACCTGTAGCAAAATATTGTAGATATCAGGATGCGCCTTTTCTATCTCATCGAGCAAGATTACACTGTATGGCTTTCTGCGAACCTTTTCGGTTAATTGTCCGCCTTCTTCATATCCAACATAGCCCGGAGGGGCACCTACCAAACGGCTAACCGTAAATTTCTCCATGTACTCACTCATATCAATTCGAATGAGTGCATCCTCGCTGTCGAACATATAGCGGGCTAATGCTCTTGCCAACTCTGTTTTACCTACTCCTGTAGGCCCAAGGAAAATAAAGGTGCCTATAGGTTTCTTTGGATCTTTTAAACCAACCCTGTTACGCTGTATAGCTTTGGTCACTTTTGCAATTGCTTCCTCCTGCCCCACTACCATTGCTTTCATATCATCACCCATGCGACGAAGCTTTTCAGTTTCGGCCTGTACCATCCTTTTTACAGGTATGCCGGTCATCATACTTACTACTTCAGCTATGGCATCTTCATCTATTGGATAACGCTTGTTCTTACTCTCTTCTTCCCAGGCATTCTTTGCTTTGTCCAGAGCTTCTCCTAATCTTTTTTCGGTATCACGTAATGCAGCCGCTTCCTCAAAACGCTGGCTTTTCACCACTTTGTTCTTTTCTACCTTAATATCTTCAATCTTCTTTTCAAGATCCAAAATATCCTGCGGTACGTTAATATTCTTCAAGTGCACACGGGCGCCAACCTCATCCAATACGTCAATAGCCTTATCGGGCAATAATCTGTCGGTCATGTACCGGTCGCTTAGTTTAACACAGGCATCAATGGCTTCTTCTGAGTAAGATACACTATGGTAATCCTCGTATTTGCTTTGAATATTTGTTAATATTTGTATAGTTTCCTCTACGGTTGGAGGATCTACCATTACTTTTTGAAAACGACGGTCAAGAGCACCATCTTTTTCAATGTACATCCTATACTCGTCTAATGTTGAGGCACCAATACATTGCAGTTCTCCCCTGGCAAGGGCGGGTTTAAAGATGTTGCTGGCATCAAGTGAACCACTTGCACCCCCGGCACCCACAATTGTGTGTATCTCATCAATAAACAAAATAACATCCCTGTTCTTTTCCAACTCATTCATGATAGCCTTCATCCTTTCCTCGAACTGGCCCCGGTATTTTGTACCTGCAACCAATGCAGCAAGATCAAGGCTGATCACTCTTTTATCAAACAAAACGCGGCTTACCTTACGTTGAACAATGCGTAGTGCAAGGCCCTCTACAATTGCAGTTTTACCCACACCCGGCTCTCCTATTAAAATTGGGTTGTTCTTTTTACGACGACTTAATATCTGGCTTACGCGTTCAATCTCTTTTTCGCGACCTACAATTGGGTCAAGCGAACCGCTTTCTGCCAACTTGGTTATGTCGCGTCCAAAATTGTCGAGAACTGGCGTTTTGCTTTTTGTATTGGTTTGTTGCTTTGCTCTCTGCTGCTGCGAATAACTTCTTTTGTCATCATCAAAGTCATCATCATTATCCTCGGTGTATTCGCTACGGGGTTCATTGCTTCTAACCATACCAAGTTCATTTCTGAAAATATCGTAATCAACATCAAATTGATTTAGAATCTGTGTTGCAATATTTTCTTTGTTCTTTAAAATCGAAAGCATTAAATGCTCAGTTTCTACAAGCGGACTTTTTAAAGCTTTTGCTTCAAGTACAGTTACGCGTATAACTTTCTCAGCCTGCTTTGTTAAGGGCAAACTATTAATGTTTGCTATGTTCTTTCCTGTTTTGTCTTTTACAGCTAGTTCAACCTCTTTGCGTAATTCATACAAATCAACATTTAAAGTTTTTAAAATGCGGATTGCTGTATTCTCACCTTCCCTGATTAAGCCAAGCAGTAAATGTTCTGTGCCGATAAAATCATTGCCCAACCTTAAAGCCTCTTCCCTGCTGAACGATATGATTTCTTTTACCTGGGCTGAAAAATTATTATCCATATGATTTAATTGCGTTGATACAATAATAACGAATATTTTTGAAGCTTAATATGTGGCCTTATGCACACATGTTAATCAAATTATAAAGACAAATGCAGGTCAAAATTGATACCAAAGAAAGATTTCATGTTATAACGCTGATCGAGCCGCATATCACTGCCAATTTAGCAGCAGACCTTATAAATACACTTACGAAATATATTAACCAGGAGATTAAAAATGTTATTCTTAAACTACCTGAAACCAACAACATTGAACAAGAAGCAGCAGAGGCAATATCAAAAGCGCAGCAAAAGTTTTATGAAAATAATGCATCCTTTGTTATTTGCGATTTAAAGCCCGAGTTAGAAACCAGATTAGACGAACTTAAACTGCTTGAAATTATGAACGTTACCCCTACAGAAAGTGAAGCCTGGGATATTGTTCAGATGGAAGAAATTGAAAGAGAACTAATGGATAGTGCGGATGTTTCCTTTCCTGCCAAAGATGATGATTGAGTACATTCGACAACCTTTATCACCAAAGCATATCTTTCATATCGACCAAATACAAATCTTTTAAAAGAACCATGCCCCTCATGCACTCATGGTTTAATAGTTTCATCCTTTGTTAAAACGAAGATTATGATAAAAGGTTGACTTGACTATAAGTAATCTGCTTTAATCACTGGGAGTGAAATTTATAAAGAAAAAAGAAAGCCTGATTCTATGATGAATAGTAATAAAACGTTTAGCGTTCAAGGACAGTTGGTAGATATAAAAAATAAATTGATTTATGCAGCCGAAGTTTTGGTTGAAAACGGCAGCATTAAATCCATTACAAAAATTGAGGCTGACGAAAACCTCCCTTTTATTTTACCCGGCTTTATTGACAGCCATGTACACATAGAAAGCAGTATGCTTATTCCCTCTGAATTTGCAAGGCTGGCAGTAGTTCACGGTACAGTTGCCACGGTAAGCGACCCACACGAAATTGCCAATGTATGCGGAATGGATGGTGTAGAGTTTATGATAGAAAATGGCAAGAAGGTACCCTTCAAATTTAATTTTGGCGCACCAAGTTGTGTGCCTGCCACCCAATTTGAGACAGCAGGTGCATCACTTTATACAGAGCATGTTGCGGAACTTTTAGGCCGTAACGAAATTTTGTACCTGAGTGAAATGATGAATTTTCCTGGTGTGTTGAACCAGGATGATGAGGTAATGGAAAAAATTAAAACGGCTCACTTTTTAGATAAGCCGGTAGATGGTCATGCGCCTGGCTTAAGAGGTGAAATGGCAAAGAAATATATTGAGGCTGGTATTAGTACGGATCATGAATGTTTTACTGCAGAGGAAGCTTTGGAAAAGCTTCAGCTTGGAATGAAAATTCTTATTAGAGAAGGAAGTGCGGCCAAAAATTTTGAAGCGTTGGCCGACCTGCTGCACGATCACTCTCATATGATGATGTTTTGCAGTGATGATAAGCATCCAGACAGCCTTGTAGATGGACACATCAATCAACTTTGTGCACGTGCAATAGCAAAAGGAATTGATGTTTTTAAAGTGCTACAAGCAGCCTGCATAAATTCGGTTGAACATTACCGGTTACCTGTGGGACTGTTACAAACTGGTGATGCTGCTGATTTTATAGTGGTGGAAGAATTGGTGCATTTTAAAGTGCTCAGAACTTTTATTAATGGAAATCTGGTAGCAGCAAATGGCGAAACAAACATTGAATCAGTAACTGACACGGCCATTAACAATTTTAATTGCGAGCCCAAAATAAGCGGTGACTTTGCAGTGCATGCATTGGTTGAGCAACACAACGAAATGATTGATGTAATTGAAGCGCTTGACGGACAGTTAATCACCAACAGGTTGTCCTTCTCTGCAATTATTATGCGTGATGATGACGGCTTATTGCATAGTAATTTAGAAGAAGATATTTTGAAAATCACCGTAGTAAACCGCTATCATCCTGCGGCCCCTGCGGTTAGCTGGATAAAAAACTTTGGCTTACAGCAAGGTGCTATAGCATCGAGTGTGGCACACGACAGCCACAATATAATTGCAGTTGGTGTTGATGATGAAAGTATTTGCAAAGCAATTAATTTAATCATTGAACAACAGGGCGGGGTAAGCTGTGTTAACGGGGAAAATCAAATGGTGCTAGGCTTACCCGTAGCCGGCCTGATGAGTATGGAAGATGGATATGAAGTTGCAAAAAAATATACTGCTATTGATAGCATGGCCAAGGCTATGGGCTCAAAACTATCAGCTCCTTTTATGACACTTTCGTTTATGGCATTACTGGTAATCCCGCACCTTAAACTTAGCGACAAGGGACTTTTTGATGGTGATACATTCTCGTTTGTAAATAACGACCTGTGAGGGAGTAAGTCAGTAGTCAGTAGTGAATAGTCCGGAAATGAAAATAATTATCTCAAGATCCAATGACCAAATGATTTAATGATTTAATGACCCAATGACTAATGACCCAATGACTATCAACTGTTGACTAAACTGACTATCGACTTATTTTCAAGCCTCCTGCCCTATCCAAACTGCTCCATTAATGCTGTCTCTGCTTGCACCAGTAACTGAGCTGAGTACATTGTATTCTTCGCGCCAGCGCAAAATACCTATCAAGCCCATAATTAATGCTTCTTTATAGTTGATCAAATCCGGGGCGGGAATCATAACCTCAACTCCAAAATTTGACAATTTTTCCTGCAACAGGTTGGTGACAAACTTATTAAATGCTCCTCCTCCTGTAACCAATAACTTATTAGGTACAGAAGTATCTAAAATTGAATAGAATCCATCGGCAATTTGTTCCACTATGTGTGCTGCATAGGTGCACATAGCATCTTCAACCGAAAGGTTATAAGATTGAATTATGGGATATACTGTTTGCAGGCCAAAGCTATTATCGAGCGATTTAGGGTGAAGTCTTTTATAATAATCAAGTTGATTTAATTCATTCAACAAAACCTCATTTATACTTCCCCTTGAAGCGATCCATCCATCTTCATCGTATTCTTTGCCTGTTGTTTGTGCCAGCATATTCAATATCCTGTTTGCAGAACAAACATCAAAAGCCAAATACTCATTTTTGATATTGCACGAAATATTAGCAATACCTCCCAGGTTCAGGAAACAGGAATATTCATTTAGTAATAATTTTTCGCCTATGGGCACAATGGGAGCACCCTGCCCACCGAAAGCAATATCTATTGCTCTTAAATCCGAAACAACATTGATACCCGTAGTGGCCGCAATAACCGACCCATCGCCAATTTGGGCACTCATGCCTTTTGCAGGGTTGTGAAAAACCGTATGTCCATGCGAAGCAATCAATTGAACCTGGTGATGCAATTGATGCGTTTCAATAAACTCATTGATTTTGTCGCCAATGTATTTTCCATACGCTACATGCAGCACCAGGTAATCAAAAGCGGTAAGATTGTAAGCCTTTGCAAGCCTTTCCATCCATTCAATTTCATAAGGGATACATGCAGATACCTTTATGTCGTAATGCCACTTTCCACCACTTTCATCAAACTCAATAAAGGCAATATCCAATCCATCTAAAGAGGAGCCACTCATCAATCCAATCACCCTGTAAATCATTTTGATTTATTTAAAATTAGGCTGCCGGATGGCAGATTTACTGTAATTTTCGACCCGCAATCTACAACCTGAAATAGCAATTTTACTATGGTCATTAATTTAAGCGAAAATCACAGTTTGATAAGCAATTGGGTAGGAGAGTTAAGAAACGTGGAGATACAATTGGACCGGATGCGTTTTAGGAGAAACCTTGAAAGAATTGCAGAAGTAGCAGCTTACGAAATCAGCAAAGAACTGCCATGGGAAGAAAAAGAAATTCAAACTCCATTAGGAATTGCCACTTGTAAATCTTTAAAACACCAGCCGGTATTGGCAACTATTTTACGGGCAGGTTTGCCCATGCATAACGGTATGCTTAATTTTTTTGACCAGGCAGACAATGCCTTTGTATCGGCCTATCGCAAACACCACCACGACGGCACCTACGATATTAACCTGGAATACATGAGTTGCCCCTCTATGGTTGATCGAATAGTAATTATCACAGATCCTATGCTGGCAACAGGATCTTCTCTTGTAAAAACTATTCAATTCATAAAGAATGACGGCTTGCCTGCACAAATACATTTTGTTGCGGCCATTGCCTGCACAGTAGGTATTGAATATGTGTTGAGGGAGGTGCCCGAGTTAAAAATTTGGTGCGGCGAAATTGATGACGAACTTACTGCCAAGGGTTATATTGTACCTGGTTTAGGAGATGCCGGTGATCTTGCATTCGGTTCGAAAATTCAGATGTAAGGAGCTAAAAAATCTATTTTTGTTGCAACATTTTTAATCAGTAATTTGTCCATATTCATTACACTGACCTTGTTTTATGCGTAACATTTTTTGCTTGTTTATTTTGGTAGTATGTATAAATAGTAGGGTGTTATCGCAGGATCCACACTTCTCTCAATTTTTTGCATCACCCCTAACACTCAACCCTGCCTTTACCGGAAAATTTGATGGCAAACTTAGAGTAGCTGGTAACTATAGAAACCAATGGCCTACGATCAACAGGGCCTTTACCACCTCAACTCTTTCAGTTGATTTACCCATAATGCAATCACGTATTTCGCCCAACGACACCTGGGGAATAGGATTTATGGGTTACTCTGATCAAAGCGCCAATAGTGCCGTAAAGTTTAATTACCTGACTTTCTCAACGGCTTTCCATAAAGGCCTGGACGAAGAAGGCTACCACCAGATTGGAGCAGCATTCCAGGGCACTTATTCAAACCTGATGGTAGATATTACCAATTTAAAATTTGAAGACCAGCTTACTTCCTCGGGTTTTACAGGAGTAACCAATGAGGTCTTTAATAATACCCAATTAAAGAATTCTTATTTTGATTTGAATGCCGGTGTTCTGTATTCCGGCAGCAGTTCTGACAATAATAATTTTTATGCTGGTGTTTCTATGTACCATATTAACCGGCCAAAGCAGCAATTTACAGGGGCATTTTTTCTTTTAAGTCCGCGTACAACTTTTCATGCAGGGGGATTTTTTCCTGTAGGTCAATCTTCCCGTTTGCACCTGAGTGGTTTGTACAGTACACAAGCAGGAGCATCTGAAACCGTACTTGGAGGCGCAATGGAGTTTGTGGTGGCAGACGCAAGTGTTGAAAAACCCGTAAGTGTTTATGTGGGTAGCTGGCTTAGAATGAATGATGCGGTTATACCCTATGTAGGTCTCGAATTTTCAGATTTCAGGTTGGGGATGACATATGATGCTACAATCTCCAGTTTAAAAAGTGCTTCACAGGGGCGTGGAGGCATGGAAATATCTCTTATCTACATTAAAAAATCTCCGGACAGCCGCGGCTTGCCTTGCCCCAAGTTTTGATGCTACATCTTCATGCTTTACTTACACAATTAAAAGTTCTAAAGACCTTTAATACCGATTCCATTTTTGTAATTTTTTACATATATGGAATCCAATTCCAGATATTACATATTTGTACAAAAATGGAATTGCTTTGGTGTGCTGACGAAACGGCCGCTTCAAAAAAGTTTTACTGTCCGTGACAACAAATGCTTACCGAAAAAACGGAAGGATTACCACGCGTAACAATATGACGATAATAGCTATTAAAAAGATAATAATTGAAATACGGTTCATTCCATGCATGTATTTCATCCAGGGAGTATGAGGTTCATTGGGATCTCTCTTCTTAATATATAAATACTCTGCAACTTGTCTCCAAATACCCATAAAAAGTGGTTTAATACGTAACGTTTAATTTAACAGATGGTTTGCCAAAAGTACAGATACTTTAAAATCTATTGCTGTGCTTTAAGCGTATCTTATTCCTAAAATTTACCAATGATGAAAAGTTTAATATTGATATTGGTTGTTTCGTTTGCAACCCTTTCGTGCTCGCAGGCGCAACAAAAACAATTTGCATTTAAAAAAACTGATGCAGAGTGGAAAAAAATGTTAACTGATGAGCAATACAGGGTTGCAAGAAAACAAGGTACAGAGCGTCCGTATGCCAATGAATATTGGGACAACCACGAGAAGGGAACTTATGTATGTGTGGGATGTGGACAGGAATTGTTTAGCAGTAATACCAAATTTGAGAGTGGTACTGGCTGGCCCAGCTTTTATCAGCCTCTTGTTAAAAAGAATGTAGAAGTATCTGATGACAATACATTAGGAATGGCCAGGGATGAGGTGCATTGCAGTCGTTGCGGATCACATTTGGGCCATGTGTTTAATGATGGTCCAAAGCCTACTGGTCTCCGTTATTGCATGAACTCTGCTTCAATGAAATTTACCAAGCAATGATTAATATGATAGCTGAGTTGTACCCATAAAAAAAGTGCGGATGAACCGCACTTTTTTTATGGGCCTTATTAGTCCTTATATTCTTTGTGTATGCAAATTTTGCTCAGCCACTTTATTCTCTATAATACTGTAAATTCCAAATAGCAGTCCTGAAAAGAACAAATCTCCAATAATACCATTTAAAAGAAAACTACCCATTACATTACCCTGGTAAAAGGGTATAGCTGCCCAGTAACAAGCAATTAAGCCGCCTAAAGTTTTTGGATAGGAGGAACCACTTAATAACCAAACTCCAAAGTTTGAAATTATAAAGAAGATGATACCACTAAGAACCGCTGCAAATGCAATTTTACCTACAGAGCGTTTGCCCATAAAACCTGCAAGCCAGGTAATTAGCATAAAAGCCCCATAGACAAACAACTGACCTAACCCATAAAAACCTTTAATCGGGGTAAAAAGCTCAAGGCAGATGTCTGACAATATTAATGCTGTAAGCGGAAGAATAAAAGCCAGCTTTTTGTCTTTAATTACTGATCCACCAAATATTGCAATGCCCCCTATGGCTGTAAAATTTGGATAATGCGGAAATAACCGGGATAAGGCTGCAAACAAAATCATGGTCGTTGCAGCATAAAATAATGTTCTATTTGCTTTGTTCATTTTATAGGCTTAGAAAGGCAAATTTAAATGAAAAAACATGTCAGCCCAAACAATAAAATCAATACTATTTACCAGGATGTTACGGGTACGAATGCTTTATATAACAAACTTTTACTTTTTGCTTTAATTGCAAACCCAACATCTGCTGTTACAAAAAACGCCTCGCCCCTTTTGATATTTAATTCATTTACTGAGACTTCACCATCAATAGCTATAAAAATTTCTGCGGATTTACTTTTGCCCGTATAAGTTTCACCAACATCTATTCTAATGGCACTGATACCAAAGTCTTCCACCGGACAATTAAAAATCTCTTCGCCAGAGGCAAGTTTTTTTCCCTTTAGAATATTGGGAACAATGCCCTCAAATGTGGTGTGCTTAAGTAATTCAGGCACGTCTATATGTTTTGGAGTAAGACCACCTCTCAGTACATTATCGCTGTTGGCCATTAATTCCACATTTTGACCAAACAAGTAAGCATGAGGCAAACCGGCACCCTGGTAAACAGCTTCGCCGGGCTTAACTTCAACTACATTAAAAAAGAAAATTGAAAATATACCCCTGTCAATTTTGGTATAGGTAGGATTTTGTTCAAATACTTTCGCTACCCAAAACTCACCCGATTTCTTATTTGTTGGTTTTGTCTCCACGATCCTTTTGACCAGCGGCTCCAAAATGTCATCTACCTGCTGCTGGGATAATTCCATAACCTTTTTGTACAAGCCAAAATATCCATCCGTTTCAAAAACCGGGATTAAAAAATTAAACTCCCGAACCTCCTTCAAAACTTTCTTCAGCTCACTTTCAACTTTAAAACCATGCAACAACCAAAAATCGCTGAGGGCTACCATTACTTCCGGCTTATGGTTTCGGTCTTTGTAATTTCTATGCGATGCATTTATGGGTATACCTGCTGCTTCCTCCCTGTCAAACCCTTTTTCGGCCTCCATTTTTGTTGGATGAACCTGTATGCTCAGCATGTGGTTTACGTCCAATATTTTAAACAGGTAAGGTAGTTCTGCGAACTTGTCGTATACCTCCCTTCCAAGGGTTTCTATGGGGTGTAAATGCACATAATCAAACAACGAAACAGGGTTGTTATTTACCGTTATTGTTGATGGTGCACTTGGATGCGCACCCATCCAATACTCAGCATGCTGCTTTTGCTGGGTGTTTTCAATTTGAAGCAATTGAGGTATGTAAGATGAGCCACCCCAGGCATAATGTTGTACTTTTCCGTTAAGCTTAAATATTCCTTTTGTAGTTTCCATATACTAATTATTATAGGCTGGTGAAAATATAAAAAAATGGCACAACACAACGAAACCGGTAACAGTGGTGAAAAATTGGCTGCCAACTGGCTGGTGAAAAACGGCTTTACCATACGGGAAGTTAACTGGCGGTATGTGCATCTTGAAGTAGATATTATTGCTGTCAAAGGCGATACATTGCATTTTGTAGAAGTAAAAACAAGAAGCAGTACTCAATATGGCAATCCTGAGGAAAGCATTACCAAAAAGAAAATGCAAAACCTAAAGGATGCTGCTGAACGCTACCAAATAATTCATAAAGGTTGGAAATGGATTCAATTTGATGTGCTTGCCATACTTTTTAAACCCGGAGAAATTGAGTACTGGTTTAACCAGGATGTGTACTTGTGAGAAAGTAAAAAGTAAAAATGCGTTAATCTAAAGGCTTACTGGAACAACGCGTTTCGAATATTTTTTTTCTAACAACCATCATCTAAAAACCAACAGCCAAAACAAAAACACTCAACACCTGCAATGCCGTTGAAGGGTGTGACCCCGCATGACTGTCGGGGGAGCCACAACT
>JBBQVY010000024.1:0-36929 GCA_038211085.1 Chitinophagales bacterium
CGCATGCTCATTTCTAGAAGAGATAAGCTGGTAGATTTCGCCAGGGAGTATTATGCCATTCTTGCTAAAGAAGTAGATATAACCGGTTCCGAAAACAAAGAACAGTTTGAAGTAACCGGAATGGGTGCAGATACTAAAGTGGAAATTTTTGAACTGGATAGTAGTGACACCAGGAAAGACAAACCATTTTACAGTAGAATTTTTCATTCAAATGAAACAAAAGAAATCAGGCTTTACGGCATTGGCAACACAGACAAGTTTTTGGTTGGAGGAACTACTGATAATAAAATTGAAACCCGCATTATTGGTGGGCCTAAAAAGGATGATTACACAGTTGACAAAGACTTTAAGGGAAAGGTGAAGATTTATGATAACAAGGATAACGATTATAAACTTTCGCCGGAAACTAAACTACGTGTATCTGATGACAGCACTATACATGCCTTTGACACTGAGGATTTTTTACCGGATAAAGCTAAAATAGGCGCTGGCATTAGTTATAATAACGACGATCGTTTATTTGTTACATTAGGTTATAAAATTACCAATCAACAATGGCGCAAAAGACCTTATGGTTATAAGGGTAGCTTTGATGTCAATTATTCTATAACACAAAAGGCTTTTAGTTTTGTATACACCGGGGTTTATACAAAAGCAGTAGGCAACTGGAACCTTGGAATTAAAGCCTTATACGATGACATAAGAGATGTTCATTTTTTTGGCCTTGGAAACAATACTGCGTTTACAAACAAGACTCCAAATTTTTACAGGTATCGTAACCATGAAGCCAATGTGGCCTTAAGCCTGTTTAAAAATTTGAGTAAACACCAGGATGTTTCCTTTTCTGGGTTTTACGACGTAGTAGAGGTATTGCAGGATGGCGACCATTATATAAACCTGGGGTATGGAAATAGTGACAAGTCAATTTTTAGCCCTGATAAGTTTACAGGGGCCCGTGCTGATTATCGTTTTACTACCGTTAATGATAAATACCTGCCAACAAAAGGAGTGACATTTACTACAGAAGCTGAGTTTACCCATAACCTTACAAAGCCAAAAAATAATGTTACCCGTTTAACCAGTTCGTTTGGATTTTATGTGCCCATTGCTTCATCACTTACCCTGGCCGTTAAAACCGGTGCGGCCACTTTATTTGGAGAACCTGAATTTTACCAGTTAAATAAAATTGGAAATGGGCGTACCATGAGGGGCTTTCACCGCTTTAGATTTTATGGTAGGAGTGCGGTTTACAACCAAAACGAATTGCAATACAACATAAACGTAAAGAGTTACTTTTTTAGTGGAAAGATTGGCCTTATTGCATTGCTGGACAATGGTCGTGTATGGCAACCGGGAGAAAAATCAAATCTGTGGCATGTAGGTGCAGGAGGAGGTTTAATGCTTGCTCCATTTAATAAAATAAGTGTTACTGCCTTCTACACAAAATCAAATGAAGATGCGAGGTTGAGTTTGCGGATAGGCAAATTATTATAAGGGTAATAAGAAGAGGCTAATCCGGTTTTGCTGTTTGCCTTATAAAACAATAGCGGACCAGAAATGGCCCGCTATTGTTTTATGGTTAAGAATGAAACTGGATACTATGTGACAACCGCTTAAAAAGCTTGTAAGAAGTGCTTTTCCTTTTTACAATTCTGCTTCAATTTGAGTATATATACAAAACTTGAACGGAGCGTCGCAACAATGCATCATTCATATTGAACCGCTTGTAACCCTACCTTCTTTATATTAATTCCAGCTACGCGAAAATACCTGTTGAAGTAGTGGAGTTGTTCGTGCAGCAGCCTGTGACCGAACCTGAACTTCTTTCTCCGCAATCTTTCTAAACATAGATTCTGCAACAAGGCCAGCCATTAAATTAGACAGATCTACATTTACTTTGTTACCCATTATAGCCTGCACAGGCTTCATTATTTTATTCCACTGATCGTTCAATTTATACTCTGCAATAGTTGCTTTCATTACCGGAGCAATTGACCTGCGCAAGGTATCGCCGGCATTTGATCTTAAATAATCGGTTGCAGAAGTGCCACCGTTTTTAATAATGCGTATGGCATCAATAAAGCTTAGGTTACTAATACTGTTTACAAAAATGGGAACAGATGCCGTTGCGGTTTTTTCTGCGGCCGTACTTAATGTTGTCGTAAACCTATCCACTTCGGTAGTTAAGCCCAGCATGTTTAAGGTGTTCAATGCTTTTGAAACTTCCTGTGGAAAAATGGTTGACAGTACCTGCTCTTTGCTAAAGGCTGCGGTCATATTTTCTTTTGAACCAAGCTCAAGCATTTGTCTTATGGCCATGGCGGCATCGCCCTGGGTAAGCATGTAAGAAGCCAAACGTGAGCTGTTGCAGGCAAAGGTTACAGGCAAGGCAACAGCAAGGATTAAGGGTAAAAAAAGTTTTTTCATTGTTTGAATTTTAAAAGATGATTTATTTGGCAACGCTAAAGAAAATAGCCTGCCAGATTTTAAACGCAATTGTTAAAATAGTAAGGGTATGCAGAGACCTTATGGAAGAGTAACTTGCCTGATCCAGGAACAGTTTCTAAAAGGAAGAAAGCACCAAATCTTATAGGGGAGAGGAGTTTAGAATGAAGAAACACAAAAGGAATTGCTACATATACTTAACCTTATTTTTACGCCACTGTGGACTTTTCAGAGGAAACAGGATGTCAAAAGCTGTTTCATAGCCTTCATCGGCAACTTCCTGCCTTTGAAGCTGTAAAAATTTTCTCTTCTTTTTAAAACGGGTAACAAGTACAAAAGTGGTAACAGTAAGTGCTGCAGTAACGCCTATAAGTATTAATGTATTTTTTTTTGTCATGCAATTGGGTCTTTAACTATTATTCGTGCTAATACAGCCTTAAACTTATACGCTGCAAAATTATAATTATTAGCAGATAGTACCACTTGATAATTTGATTTTTTAACAATGAAGTTTACCGCATACTTTTTAAATTTTAATAGACCGTTTTGTTAGGATTCCAATTTTATGCATGCCTTATAACAAGGTGTTTTACAACGGAACGGTTTTAAATTTAAGCCAATTACCATGGGGTTTTTATATGTTTGGAGATGACTGGGGAAGTGCATGTTTTTAACATAAAAAATTTTCGGTGCTGTACAAGTGGGCTCCAGGAAATTCTGTGGTGTGTTTCAATGCGTGGATGAACATGCAGACATGTTTTGGTTGGGTTGATAGCAACCTTAAAACAGAGACTCTGTAAATGCTGGACTCAACAATACGTGGCTGTCAGAATTGATGAAAATAGAGCTTGCTGCATATGGTCTTCAACCTGTGTAACATTACTTAAATAAAGGGGAAACTAACACCATTTGCAATGCTCAACTACATATTTGCCTTGGCTTTTGCTTTTGTAAGATGGTTGAATTGTTTTCTTACCCCAAGCAAAAAACCTGTATTATCAGAAAGATCCCCTGCATCAAGACCAACAGCAGCAGTAATAATAAGTCCAGGTACCGGAGCTCTGTATTGAAACTGTTGCATGGTAAACAATTGCTTTTTATTTGGAACAAAGGGTGAAGACGGGTTATAAGTTCCATAATTGTTAGTATAAGTCACTATGGTTTTACTGTCAAGCACTTTACTAAATCTCAATAGCATTCCAACATGAAAATCAACTACCCTGTTATTAATGATATTGGTATTTGAGATAATGGTGTTATCTGGTGCATCCCAATTGTAGGGCTGTACCGATGAAAAATATTTGCTTCCTCTTACCCGGTTTGTAAACAAAGGAGTGCCGATTATATTGCTGCGATACTCCCAGCCGGTTTTATAAAAGCCATTATTGTAAAAACTCTGCCTGTCGCGTATCTCTACAAAGTCCAGCATGTTCTTCGTAAATAATAACTCCGCAGTAATATTTTGTATGATAGATGTTGACTTTTTTGAAGCAAACTGCAAACCAATGATACGGCTATCATTCCTTATGTCTACATCGCGACCAGTTTCAAACAAAGTTTGCTGGTAACCGTGTAATAAAAAAGTTTTAGCATCAAATTTAAAACCTGCTTCAACCAACCCACGTTGGTCGCCGGGGCGATTGGGCAATATTCCATTGGTATTGGTGCCCACACTTCCGTCATCGCTGGCTTTTACAAACAGCACATCCAAAAATCCTTTAAACGATTTTTCAAGCTGAATTCTTCCACGGCGGCCACCCCACTCCACAAAGTGCTGAACACCGCCATAGAGTTTAAATTTCTTTTTACCCATCTGCATGTAAAAGATCTTCTCATGATAAAAAGCATCTTTCATGTAGCGGTCTGTACCAAACCAGCCATGACTTATCTGCCCTCTGAACTGGAGAAAGCCTCTGGTAAAGGGCACTGGTATATAATCAGTAACTGCAAAACCTATTTTAGGAATTGGCAGGGCATTCCCACTTATTCCCAAAGATCCTGATGATACTTCCGCATTCATTTCACCGGTAGTCTCCAAAAATCGTCCTGCCCTGAATTCTAATTTTTTATAACCTGTTTTTAAGTAAGCTTCAGTTATAAAAGTTTCATTAAAATGATTGTTGTTATAAGCACTCAAGCCATAGGAGATATACATTGGCTTATTGGTTGGATCACTCTTTTGTGCTCCTTTAAAACGATGGATATTGGAGATGGAGAAATGAGAGGATAAGTCAAACTTGCGATCTGCTATAGTTCCATATTTGTTTGCTATTAACCACAAAGGCTGGTATTCTTTGGAGGCCGCTGTAGCAACTGTTCCTATTTCCACCTGCAGGGAATCCGCAAACTGGGCATTCACTTGTGTACAAAATATCAGTAATAAAAAACTTAACAAGACTGTAGACCTGGCCATGATAATGAGTGTGGTTATAGAAAAATTACTTCGTACGATTCATATTAGTTTCAATGTGTTGCATATCTGTTCTTTTCATTGATGTTACATCTGCTCTATGTAAAGTATTTTTCATCAGTATTTAATAGATATTAGCGCAAAATAAAAAATTCATGATTAAAAAATTCTATTGTGCAGTTATACCCCTTTTATGGTTGATGGCTGGTTACGGACAAGCAAAGCAACAAGTTATAGAAAGTATCATAAACGAAGTTTATCAAAATTCAGCATTGCCAACATAGTCTCACCAATTACTTGACCAAATTGGCCCGCGGTTAGTAGGTTCACCTAAAATGCTGCAAGCTAACGAATGGGCCGTAGCTACTTACAAAACATGGGGCAGTGAAGCACGAAACGAAAAGTGGGGTGAGTGGCGTGGATGGGATAGGGGTCTTTAAGCTGGTTGTATGGAAATTATACGTGGCATACCAACCCCGACACCTACGATAAAATTGTATTTGATGATGTTAAACGAAATGTAGTTATAGCAGCTATCATGGTATATATGGCAAGTGAAGATGAAAACAAGACTTCAAGGGAAAGATTGAATTGCCATTTGATGCTAAAACCGGTAAGCCAGTTATATGGCCGGTCATAAAAAGTCCAACGCGTAAAGGCGGCTTGGATTAAAATTTCCACAGAAACAATTTTTTGCGGCGGGAACAGCTCCCGCCGTTTTTATTTTCTGATAGGGCCAGGCAAAATATTTGAACAGCCTAAAACAACTTTATTTACAGTGGGTTACAACTTTTGCAACAATCTCTCGTATGGAATGATAGATAAAATAGATACTAAATACCAATTGTTGGTCTGATTTTTTAAGAATAAATGTGTATGGAAAATGCTCTTTACTTTTTTATTGAGAACTATTTGATTGCCTGGGTCTTTATTCCTATAGTTATTATCTACAAAACTCATTTGTTTATTCAGTTAAACAACGAGCCGCAGGTAACCCTCGAAAACTATTTATATTTCAGTCATCCTAATGTTGCAACTACCCATGATAATGAGTTGCAACAACGCAAAAAATTTCAAAATTTATTGTCAGGTATTTTGTTAGGATTGATTTTACTCCAGGTCATTTTGGCTATTCCTGTAATGATCAATGGCAGGTAAAAAGGGTTCTCTTGTTTATTTAGTTCCTTACAATAAAACTCTCGTTATTGCTATATTTCAGTTAGCGATTTTCTTCATAGATATTTCTTTAACATTTCTCCCCAATACTTAGCCTTGTGGGCTTCTCCATCCCAAAAAAATAAGGTGCTGTTAATTTTCTTTTCAGAGAGGCAATTGCTTAGTGCAATGTTGTTTTGAAGAAAGGCATCTTCAACACCTATAGCCAATATAATTTCAAGCTTTTGCAATAACCTTATCAATTGCTGACTTTTTATTTTTGGAACATAAACTGTCGGAGTATTGGCCATGATATCTTCATTTTTATAGCCTTCAAACAAATCATTAAAAAACTCCAACTGCATGGTAAGGTCGTACCTGCCACTTAAACCTAAAACCTTTCTAAAATGGAAGGGATAACGTAATGCCATGTTAATAGCATGAAATGCGCCCAGGCTGCAACCGGCAATGGTTATTGGATGCTCACAGTTATGTTGCCTGATAAAGGGTATTACTTCTTCTAAAACGTATTTTTCAAAATCGAAATGGCGTTTAATTCTCATTGCAGGAGCAATGGTTTTGCAATATAAACTAGAGGTGTCAACGCTGTCAATACAAAAAACCTGTAACTCACCCAGCTCTATCTTTTCACTGAGGGCATCAATAACACCCCAGTTTTCGTAGTCGTAAAACCTTGCGGTACGTGTCGGAAATAACAACAACGGCTGACCACTATTTCCAAAAACCAACAGTTCCATATCCCGTTGTAAGTGCCCACTAAACCACCTGTGGTATTCCCTTCTAACAAGATTTTTAAAAAACGATACTTCGTTGTATGTAGAAATAGCCATTAATAATTTGCTTAAAAATGAAAATCATATGGCTCTGATTTAAAGCATTTAAAAACTAAATATCGCAATCTTCATCCGTTATCTTATTTGTAAAGCCCTACTGGATTGGCCCTAAAAATACAGTACAAATATTACTTAAATCTTAAGTTTTGGTTGAAATGATAGAATGGATGTTGAGTTTTATTAGTTTGAAAAAGCAATGAAACAGAAATCATACTACCAATACAACTGGTATGCCATGGGTTATCCATACATATAAACTGTGGCGTTTATTTTTAAGCAGATTTTTTACCTCCATTTAATAAACAAACATTTCGTTTGAAGACATGCAAAATCAATGACTTTGAACTGATTTGTATCAATTTGGATGAAAAGATGCCCTCATTTGTAAACATGATGGCATTTTTGCTTTAGAATCCTCCATATCCATCGAAGCGTGGATTGACGAAATTATTTACAATACTACCAAACCTGAAAGCCAGGCCGAAGGAGGTGCTATAATTGTAATTTGAAGCGAGTTGCCTTTTCCGGGTAAGAACTTCCTGCTCGGTAGCTCCACCCTTAACCAGGCTTATTTGGTTTTTAACTACACTGGCGTTTACGTTAACAAAAAATGATAATCCGCCAGTTACCCTAACATCGGCGTTGGCATTAATACCCATTGATTTTAACTTCCAATCGTGGAAATAATTTCGATAAAATGCCCCACTATTAAAGGTGCCCCATTTTTTATTTAAGGTTATTGCCGCAGAAAAACGATGCCCATATAAGGTTTCGTGAATTTTATTGAAAATAGTGGTATCGAAATAATGGCTACCGTTAACATCTAATCCATAACGAACAACAAAAAAACGGTTATTTACCTCTTTGTAATCATAAAAATTGTATTCAATAGCCGGGTTTACATATACTTTGTTTTTAATATTGCTAAACGTACTTTTTGAAAAACTGGCCTGGTAACCATAACTCCAATGTGGGCTAAATGCACGTACTATATTATGGTACAACCCATAATCATCATTTTTCACCACATATCTATTAGTATCTGTTGGGGTTTCGTATGTATAAACAGTATTGCGTAAACTCCAATTTGCATTAAACTCAACCTTTAGTTTATCAGTTGTGCGGTTTGCCGAGAAATTTGAGCTCAGGGTATTGTTTTTGTATACATGGTCGGCGCTAAAATCGCCCCTGGCCGAAATTCTATAAACCCAAAAATCCCATTTGTCATGTTTGTCACTTTCAAAAGCAGGGCGACCAAAAGCGCCTACAGCCTTCATGGAAATCTTTATGTTTTGAGCATAAGTAGTTTTGGCTATGATCGGGGTTAATCCAATCATTAAATACCGAAGCATAATTTCTCTTCTCTCAGATGGGGTAGTATTGGGTTTCACAAAAAATACAACCGTATCTGTGTAGCCTTCAAAACGATTTTGCCCAAAGAATTCTAATTTATATTGGGCTCCTCCTGTGCCATTGCCCTGGCTGGTAATCAAAACATGCTCGTCGGCTACTGTTCGATTTAAAACAAAATCAACAATATTTATTTCGGTTTTAATGTAATTAAAATCACAACCTGTTCTGCAATCAATGTATACTTTCAGTTTTGAGGTGTCTGTTTTTTGACTTTGTACGGTTCCGGAAAGTGCTATAAGAAGAAAAGCAAGTAGAAATTTCTTAATATTCATTACAAGTTTACTGTTTATAAAAGGTTGTATTCCTAACAACTGAATAGATTCTAAACTATTGAATTAAAAAAAACCAGGCCAGCTCATCGCCCTGGTGTCTTATTTGATAAAAGATCACAAATATAAACGAGTGAAGATTAATAAATGTTTTTTTGACAGTTTATAAAGCTCTACTGGATTCTGCATGCCCTGTACTATCTGTATGTTATTAGCCGGGTTTTATTTATCGAAGAAATAAATAACTACTTTATTGGGCACTTTGCATTAGGTTTTTAGAAATTCTTAGGCTGAAATAATAGCATAAGCAATACGTTTACAATGACTTTTGTGCAGTTTTTCTTGTGATTATATGACAAAATATCTTAATTTCTGTGTTGGTTAGCTATTTGAACAACTGTTATAGAAATTCTTAGTTTAAATACACCTACAAAATATTCGAGGTCTCATGGTTGAGGCATTAAATTTTAAGTAAGTAATAATTATATATTTCATGTCGCTTGAAGATGAAAAAGTACAAGTGAGTGACACAACAATGATGAATTAAACCACAAAAGCCTGATTAAAAAAAAAGCTATGAATTTGAACAACTATACCATCAAGTCGCAGGAGATCATTCAGCAAGCCCAACAAATTGCTTTTAACAATGGAAATTCGAGCATCGAAACAGATCACCTTTTAAAGGCACTGTTGAAAGAAGAAGATACTCCCGTAGATTTTTTATTAAAAAAGAATAACGTGAATGTATCGTTTGTTGAGACTAAAGTTGATGAGGCTTTAAACAAATTACCAAAAGTGAGTGGGGGAGAACCCGGCCAGTCCTTAAGTCGCGAAATGAATAATGTGCTGCTAAAAGCAAATGCTTCGCTTAAAGAGTTTAAAGATGAATATGTAAGCGTTGAGCATTTATTATTAGGCCTCATCCAGGTAAGTGATAATACATCCCGTTTGCTTAAAGATGCAGGTCTTACTGAGAAAGGTCTTAAAGCCGCTATCCTCGAATTAAGAAAGGGATCAACAGTTAATTCGCAAACGTCTTCTCAACAATACAATGCGCTGCAAAAATATGCACGCAATCTTAACGACATGGCCCGCCTGGGTAAACTGGATCCTGTAATTGGCCGCGATGAAGAGATCAGGCGGACGCTTCATATACTTACCCGACGCAGCAAGAACAACCCAATATTAGTTGGTGAGCCAGGAGTGGGAAAAACAGCTATTGCAGAAGGCCTTGCCCATAGAATTGTAAATGGTGATGTGCCAGAAAACTTGAAGAACAAAATAATTTTTGCCCTGGATATGGGACAGTTGATTGCAGGTGCAAAGTATAAAGGTGAGTTTGAGGAACGATTGAAATCTGTAGTTAAGGAAGTAGGAGACAGCGATGGAGAAATCATCCTGTTTATTGATGAAATACATACCCTTGTTGGTGCAGGTGGGGGCGAGGGTGCCATGGATGCAGCTAACATATTAAAGCCTGCATTGGCTCGTGGTGAGTTAAGGGCTATCGGTGCAACTACCTTATCTGAATACCAGAAATTTTTTGAGAAGGATAAGGCTTTGGAACGCAGGTTTCAAAAGATTTTGATAGATGAGCCAAGCGTAGAAGATGCCATCTCTATTTTGCGTGGTTTGAAGGATCGTTACGAGACCCACCACCATGTGCGTATTAAAGATGAAGCTATAATAGCGGCGGTTGAGTTATCGCATCGGTACATGACCGATCGTTTTTTACCCGATAAAGCTATTGACCTTATTGATGAAAGTGCAGCCAAACTTCGCCTGGAGATGAACAGCATGCCCGAAGAATTGGACGAGCTGGAACGTCGTATACGTCAACTGGAAATTGAAAGGGAAGCTATCAAAAGAGAAAAAGATGAAGAGAAGCTAAAGCTATTGGGCATTGACATAAGCAACCTGAGTGTACAACGTGATACATTAAAAGCCAAGTGGCAGCAGGAGAAAGAACTGGTAGAAAAAATTCAAACCGCCAAAAGCGAAATTGAGCAGTTGAAGTTACAGGCAGAGCAGGCAGAACGTAATGGAGATTATGGTTTGGTTGCAGAGATCCGCTATGGAAAAATGAAAGAGCAGGAAGAAATTATCATTGAACTAAAGGCAAAGCTGAACCTGATAAGTGAAAACAAACGTTTGGTTAAAGAAGAAGTGGATGCAGACGATATAGCTGATAATGTGGCTAAGATTACAGGCATACCTGTTAGTAAAATGATGCAAAGTGAACGTGAAAAATTATTAAAGCTGGAAGATGAGTTGCATAAAAGAGTTGTTGGACAGGATGAAGCCATTGAAGCTGTGGCCGATGCCATAAGAAGAAGCAGGGCTGGCCTGCAGGATCCAAAAAAACCAATTGGCTCATTCATCTTTTTAGGTACTACCGGTGTGGGTAAAACAGAATTAGCTAAAGCATTGGCAGACTACCTTTTTGATGATGAAAGTATGATGACCCGTATTGACATGAGTGAGTACCAGGAGAAACATACTGTAAGCCGTTTAATAGGGGCGCCTCCTGGTTATATTGGTTATGATGAAGGTGGACAGCTATCAGAAGCAGTACGCCGCAAACCATACAGCGTTGTTTTATTGGATGAGATTGAGAAAGCACACCCGGATGTTTTTAATGTTCTGTTGCAGGTTTTGGATGATGGCCGGCTTACTGATAATAAGGGAAGGGTGGTGAACTTTAAAAATACCATCATCATTATGACCAGCAACATTGGAAGTCATTTAATCCAGGCTGCTTTTGAAAATATAGATGAAAGCAATCTTGAACAGGTGGAAGAAATTGCCAAAACTGATGTGATGGCATTATTGAAACAAACCATTCGTCCTGAGTTTTTAAACAGGATTGATGAAGTGATTATGTTCCACCCGTTGATGAAAAAAGAGATTAAAGGAATTATCAGGATACAACTGGAAGGATTAAAAGGAATGTTGGCTCAGAACGGAATTGAGTTGCAGTTTAGTGATTATGCGCTGGAGTTTTTAGCTGAGAATGGTTATGACCCACAATTTGGAGCACGACCATTAAAGAGGCTCATTCAGAAGGAGATTATTAATACTTTGAGTAAGCGAATTCTGGCCGGTGATATTGATAAGTCAAAACCGGTTTTAGTTGATGTGTTTGATGGGTTGGTTGTATTTAGAAACGAAGCGAATGAGCCGGTAGAGAAGTAATTCAGGTATATTATTTTTAAAAGGGATGTAGGCCAAAATGGTTTACATCCCTTTTTATATGAAGAAAAATTTACTCGATAACACATATCTGTATAAACAATTTGGGAAAGGCATTGGGTTTTTATCAACAGCCATACGATGGCTTTATAGTTGAATAGCATTATCTATTAATATTTAAAATAAAACTATGTCAACTAATTTCAATCCCGAGCACCAGGAAGGTCCTGTAGCCGAAGCAATCGAAGAGCAAACCGCAAAATTGCCTTCCGATATTTTTTTATGGACAGCAATTGGCGCCATCGCAGTTTCTTTAGGCTTGCGCATTGCAGGAAAAAAGAGCGCCAGCCTCTTTGTAGGACAATGGCCGGCACCTTTTTTAATTTTAGGTTTGTACAACAAACTGGTAAAGCTGGAAGGTCACGATTAAAGGAAGAGCACCTCTGAAGTTGTTGGTCTCCTGCAACTTTAGAGGTGTTTATATAAAAGCCTAAAAATTTTTTAAAGCCTAACCAGACGGGCAGACATTATCTGAAGTAAATATTGCATCTTCAGCTTCAAAATCAAAGTTTCCAAATAATTTGACAGCTTCTTCCGGGCATAAAAAAAGCAGGTCGAAACCTGCTTCTCTAAAATCGAAATCAAACTTATAAATGAGCCTGTATTTTTTTGTCGAGGACTGATTTTGGAACTGCGCCAATTTGCTTGTCAACCACCTGGCCACCTTTAATAAATAAGATTGCGGGAATTGAAGTGATACCATAGTTTACGCTCAGGTTAGGATTTTGATCCACGTTTACTTTTCCAACGTTCACTTTACCATCATATTCCTTGGCAAGCTCTTCAACTACGGGACCTATTGCGCGGCAGGGTCCACACCATTCTGCCCAAAAATCCACTAATGTAAGTTTATCGCTATCAATCACAGTAGATTGAAAGTTTGTGTCTGTTAATTCTAATGCCATGATTATCTTTTTTAATGATTGTTATTGGTAATTCTAATACAAGTACGTGATTGCAAATTTACATCCAATTGCAACAAAATGATTTTTTGACTTATACACCATTGTTTATTTAGCCAAAAACTACGCTGCTGTGACAATGCGGCATAGTAATGATAGTCAACATCTCAGGTTTAGGAATGTTTAAATCAAAACGCTTAACCAACGGGTGCATTTCAAATTGTCGCACCCAGCACCAAACGTTTCCTACGGTACGAAAAAAAGCCCATGCGTTTATTTTCTACGCCACCAATCGTTCCGAAGGAACGTTTCGTGGGTAGAATTTATCGGGAAAGAAGTTTAAGCGTTCCAGAGGAACGCCTCCTGGAATGCGACAATTTGAAATACACCATCTTCAACGTTTTCAATTTTAACAGATTGTGTATAGTGCTTTTGTTGCGCTCAAAGCAGGAGGAATTTGGAATGCACCATGACCAACCTTTGATTAGCATAGTTTTTAATTGAACCTTTACCTTTAAAAAAAATATTTATGAAAGTTAAACCACTAGGAAGCCAGGGATTGCAAGCCTCTCAGCTAGGATTGGGTTGTATGGGCATGAGCGATTTTTATGGTTCCCGCAACGATGAAGAATCAATTAGGGTGATACACAGGGCGATAGAACTGGGGATTACATTTTTGGACACGGCTGATATGTATGGTCCTTATACCAATGAAGAATTGGTTGGAAAGGCTATAAAAGACAGAAGGGACAAAGTGCTGTTGGCAACAAAGTTTGGGATAGTGCGTGACCTTTCTGATCCTACAAAAAGAGGCTTCAATGGCAAGCCCGCTTATGTTCAGTCTTCGGTTGAGGGCAGTTTAAAACGATTGGGTGTTGATGAAATTGACTTGTATTACCTGCACCGTAAAGATCCTGACACTACCATTGAGGAGACTGTTGGTGCAATGGGCGAGCTGGTAAAACAAGGAAAGATAAAGGCATTGGGTTTGAGTGAGGTAAGTACTGCCACTTTGCGTAAAGCACATGCCGTCCATCCCATTACTGCACTTCAAACAGAATACTCTTTGTGGAGCCGCGAGCCTGAAGATGAACTGTTAGATACCTGCAAAGAACTAGGAATTGCATTTGTTGCTTATAGCCCATTAGGCAGGGGTTTTCTTTCGGGACAGATTAAAAAGTTCGAGGACTTTGATGCAGATGATTATCGCCGTCATGCCCCGCGTTTTCAGGGAGAAAATTTTGACAAAAATGTAAAACTTGTAGAGAAAGTGGAAGCGCTGGCCCAACAAAAAAATTGCACAACCTCTCAACTTGCCCTTGCATGGGTAATGGCTAAAGGAAATCACATTTTTCCTATACCCGGCACTAAACGTATCCAATACCTTGAAGAGAATGCAGGCGCTGTAGACATTCAGTTGTCAAAAGAAGATATGGATGAAATTGAAGCTATTGCCCCTAAGGGCACAGTTGCTGGCCCAAGATATCCTGAGAACATGATCAGGAGTTTAAATCAATAATATACTTGTCTGATTTATTGTGCGAATTTGTTGTTAACAGAGTGGATCGTTTTAGAATCTGAAACCAATAGAAAAATAAGGATAAACTCCTTCGTCAGAAAATCCAACTACACCCTGTACAACTATCAAGTCTGCAGGAATGATATAAATTCCACCACCTGAGCCACTGTGCCATGTGGTGGATTTTTCTTTTGGTATCCAAACCCTCCCTATATCATTAAAACCAATCAAACCAAAAGACCCGGGTGTGATGAATGAGGTAAAATCAAAAAGCTTTATACGCAATTCAACATTGTTATAAAATACGGACTTGCCGGTGAAACGGTTAACGGTGTATCCTCTCAAATTTAACGGCCCACCTAACCTGTGCTGTTGGTAAAATGCCGGGTAGCCAAAACTGGTTCCCCCTGCTATGCGGTTGGCAATAACAATGTCCGGGCTTTTTATTGGTATATAAAAATCGAAAGAAGAAAAAAGGTTCATGTACCAGTTTTTAAAGCCATTTAACTGTTGCATGGATCGTACATCAGTCTTCCATTCAATTCCTTTGTAAGGTTGCAGACTTCTTTCTTTGGTATTAATGTCAATGCCTCCCACAAAACCTGTAAAAAATTGGTCGCTGAAAACCCGGTCATCGGGGTAGCTGTTATTGTAAGTGGTTAAAAACTTACCTGCGTTATCTGTTGAAGCACTGGTATAAAATTCAACCGCAGGCCCTATGCTAAACTTTACAACGGGTGATAAATCCCTTTGTAGCCTAACTTCCCCTCTTACCAAATCATAGTGATTTTGAAAAAACTTCCGGGTCTCTTCTTTCCTGTCTTTTAAAATACTTTCGTTGCCCGTGCCATAAAAGTTATCTACATTAAAAGGACCGCGGCTTACAAAATCAACACCCAGGTCGTTCTTACCAAGAGCCTTTTTAAAACTTCCGTTATAAGTAAACAATATAGATTTCCATAACGTAGCATAGTTTATATAAAACAGATGTCTTGCAGCATAAGGTGTTTTTCTAAAACCCTGCTTTTCTATAATGTATCCTGCCCTTATAAGCAAGCCCTGGTCCTGGTTAAAAAATGCAGAGCCGGTCATGCGGCGCTGGTCATATACAAAACTTTTTCTGTTGAAGGAGTTTACTGTGCTATCGTTTGACAGCTTCAATTTTGTGGGTGCATTCAGGTTAAAAATGTTATCCATGTCGCGGCGATCGTACAGGTAAATTTTGTTTCTCTGCAACATCTTATCCACGTAAAAACTATCCCGCCCTGTGCCACCTATCAACCTTATTTTTATGGGTGAGGAGCCAGCCCCTTTTACAACCCATTGATCATTTCCATTCAGTCCATACAACCTTACTTCGTTAGTTGTTGAGGGAACAAATGTTCGCTGGTACATAACCTTGCCTAATGTTGAATCCTTCTTTAAATTGCGGATCATTACCTCAACATTGCTGTTTGTTTTATACTCAACTATTATTTGTTCGTTTTTGGTAGTTGCTGGTACATCAGGAAATCTTGATAAGAACTTGTAATATTCAAGTGCCTCCCCCTCCAGGTTGTCGCGCCGGCCTTTTAAAACTTCAATGGTGTGCTGGCCAGCAAGTGCAAAAATAGTATCGGGTAATAAGTGTATTGAGGCTGAAATAAGACTGTCAGTTAAAATCCTTTTCACGTTTGCAATTTCCCTGGTCCAGTCTGCTTCCGTAAGCTGATTTAAAAAATATCGATCAAAGTAGCGGTTGTTGTAATTGTATACAGCAATATCAGAAATTTCTTCTTCAAAATTCTGCAGGTTGGCTTTTAGCCATTGATGAGAGAGTAATACGGGAAACAGGCCCGAAGTAGTATAATAAGCCTTGTCCCGGTCGCGGGGTATAGGCGAATAGGTAGTTTTATCCTTTGATTTTTGAACCTCCCATCTCCATTGATCTTCATGCCTGTCCCAATCACCTAAAATAAGGTCAAGCAATCTTGCCCTTAATACCTGCTGTTGGTCTATGCTATAATCATTGTCTTCTTCCAGCTTACGCTGCACTTTGTCAGAATTATCCGTATCGTTAAGGCCTACAGGTTCTCTTTCTTCGAATAATAATACTGAATTGGCAAATTCCTCCCGGTATTCTCCCAACGCAGCATCGTTTGGTATGAATACAATTTGTGGGCTGGAGTGAGCTATACCAAGTGCCGCTGCCATTGGGGGTACAGTAAGAGCAGCATACGGGTTGGAAGTAATTACCTGGTCCTGTAATATATCCCGCGCAACGGTTTTTCTCAGCTTCTCAGGTAAACCCCGTTCAGGATATTTTTGAATGCTTCTCAATACATATTCCTTGCCTGTTGCATCTTTTAAGCGAAGCGACTTTGTTTGCAAGCCACCACCTTTTTGCAATATGGTAAGTCCGCCTTTCTCCCTTGTTATGTCGAATACTCTTAGAGGCACAGGTGCAGCCCAAAGCTTTCTATATCCCTCGCCAAACAAAAAACGATGCAGTTTATTTACACTGTCGTAAGCAGGAGAGATGGATATGGTTACTATATTTTTGTCAGGTGTTGATTGAGAAAAAACTTCTGTGGTGGCAAGGATGCAAAAAATGAGATATGGAAGCTTAAGTTGAATGAAAAAAGTATTTGCTTTAAAATGTGATTTCATGAAATATAACATTTACACTCAGGTGGTTCCTGGATATGCAATAATATTATAGCAAAATGCTTTAAACAAATTACTTGATTTTTAATTGATCGCCAACCCAGGGCTTTTACAATCACATATAATTAAAGGGTTGTAATAAGGCTATTTAAATGGAGGTGAGTTTTCATTTAGTTAAGTAGTATAAAATTTTGTTTGCCCATTATATACGGTCACCTGTATTTTCCTGATCAAATTTTCAAAAATACTTCTGCGTGTCAGGTAATAAGTTGCAAGTTTATACATGCATTTTTCCTAACTAAACAGGCCAAAGTATCGTATTTGTTCAGGTTGCTCATTTAACTTGCGGGTCGCAATATTTTGATCTCCTGGTTGTATTCAAGATCCATTTTTTATGTAGTTTTTTTATATTAATATCTACTATGACAAAAGAGGCAGATATAAGAACAGTGCAAGTAGTACGTTATGTAACACCCTTACGGGAAGGTGGATCATTGCCTGCTATAGCCGAAGCTGATGATGGATTTTTGTATTTGCTAAAATTTAGAGGAGCCGGACAAGGCATAAAATCGTTGATAGCTGAGTTAATAGGTGGGGAGTTGGCAAGGAGGATAGGACTTAAAGTGCCGGAGATTGTATTTGCCAATTTAGATGAGGCTTTTGGCCGCACGGAACCAGATGAGGAAATACAGGATTTATTAAAAGCAAGTGTTGGTCTCAACATTGCCCTTCATTATTTATCAGGGTCTATAACATTTGATCCGATCGTTACAACCATTCCACCATACCTCGCCTCAAAAATAGTATGGCTCGATTGCCTTCTTATTAATGTGGATAGAACTGCCCGCAACACCAACATGCTTATTTGGAAAAACGAATTGTGGTTGATCGATCACGGTGCATCTCTTTACTTCCACCATGCGGGGCTTCAAATGGGCATTACACAAATAAAGCCTTTTCCCCAGGTTAAAGACCACGTTTTGCTGGAATATGCTACCGAATTACAGCAAGTGGATGACGAATTAAAGAAAGTGCTTACCCCACAAGTTATTGCTGATATTTTAGCAATGGTTCCTGATGAGTGGCTGGCAATTGAGGAGTCGGACCTAAGTGTTGAGGATAAAAGAGCCGTGTACTGTAATTTTATAAACCGCAGAATTCAATCGTCTGAAATATTTATTAACGAAGCACAAAAGGCACGAAATGGACTTGTTTGAATATGCTGTAATACGGTTTGTGCCCATGGTTGAGCGGGAAGAATTCATGAATGTGGGTGTGATTGTTTATTGTTCTTCAGAAAAGTTTTTAAAGGCTAAATTTCAGATAGTTGAAACAAGGCTGCGGGCTTTACATCCTGCCTTTGATATGCACGAACTGCAGGATCGTTTGGAAGCATTTTGCATTATATGCAAGGGAGAAGCTACGGGTGGCAGCATTGCCCGGCTACCTGCTGCATCCCGTTTCAGGTGGTTAACCTCATCGCGCAGTACGGTTTTGCAAACCTCACCGGTACACCCCGGTCTAAGCCAAAACGCTGAAGCAGCTCTTGAAAAATTATTTAATCAGTACGTAAAGCTGGAACTTCAATAAGGCGCAAAATATCTTTAAACAGACATAGATCTTTGTATGAGAAACCCTATCGTTGAAAGAACTATCAAAATTGCTATGATAATGGAAAAGATGTTTTGAATTTCTTTATTCTTCTTACCGGATTCGGAAAATGAAGTTTCAATGTGCCGGTGGTTGAAGAAGAAAAAATTAAACAGTTTCCAACTGCTGGTTTTTTTAGTAAAAAAGAGGTAAGCTTTTAAAAGTAAGAGTATACCAGAAACGAATGCTAAGTATGGTAGTATTAATACCAACTCGTATAAAATTGTATCAACCATGTTTTTTTTCTTGGGTTAAAAGGTCCATTCTAACAAATACATTGGGGTATCTCGATAGAATAAGTGGATAGTATTAGGGGCTGAAAAGAAGGCCGAATTAAATGTTCGTGGTAGAGAACATTATTTTTTGAGAATGAAAAATATTAAATATTTCATTCAGTATCAATGAAATTATGGTTAAATATTTTTATTTTTTGAAAAGCATTGGTTGATCTCATTCACACAAACTGGCTGAAGATTAGTAAAATTTGGATCCTGAATTCTAAGTTAGGATTAGCTTTCCTTCTTTCTTCTGTAACGCCTTGGCTTTTGAATACTTTACAAGGTTAATTAAAAATACACTCGCCAGAATAATTGCCAACCCTAAAATTTGTATGAGGGTAATGTGTTCCGAAGCAAAAAAAACACCCAGCAAAACAGCTACTACCGGATTTACGTATGCATAAGTACTAACCTGTGTAATCGGTCTAACTTTTAGCAGCCAAACGTAAGCGCTGAAGCCGGCAATAGATCCAAAAAAAATGAGATAAAGTAAAGAAAGCCATGAGCTTGTTGTAACAGCACTAAAGTTCATTTTAGATGCTTCTCCATGTAATAAGGCTACAGGCAGAAAAGCAAAACCAGCAGCCAACATTTGCCAGGTTGTATTTACTGCAGCGGATACATTGGGTGCCCGGTATTTTGAATACAAAGAACCTGCCGACCAACACATAGCTCCCACCACCAGTAAAGCCATTCCACCCAATTCTTTGCCACTGCCAATAGTGCCCATAATTGCAACTAGTTTCTCGCCAAACAATAATACTACACCTGCAAAGCCGATTACCAGGCCGGCAATAGTTGCTTTACTTTTAAAATTTTCTTTCCACTTTGATTTATCTAATAAAATAAACCAGATAGGCGAGGAAGATATAACAATGGCTACCATAGCACTGGGCATGTATTGTTCAACCCAAATTACTGCCCCGTTACCAACAAATAAAAGCAATACACCACTCACGGCAGCGTGTTTTATATCCTTTACATTCCAAACATTTTCTCCCCTCAAGAGGCTCCATGTTAACATGAGGACGCCTGCTGCTAAAAATCTTATACAGCCCAGCATTAAAGGAGGAAACCCATTTAGTGCTCTTTGTATAAAAAAATAAGTTGACCCCCAAACAATATAAAGTATAGCAAATGCCAGTACTACGCTAAAGGTGGATGCAGCAGGTTCATTTTGCCGGTTCATTAGTTGTGGTTTGAAAGGAGCATTAGTTATTTGTTTTTTCACAGTTTTTAAAACAGTGGTGGTACGTGTAGTAAGAATATTATGAATGTTAAGTTATAAGAAGTTTCAGATAACAATACCTGACAAGGTTCTTAGATAATATCCCCCAAAGTAAAAGATATTGTTTGGCTTAATAATTCCTTCTGTAACCATCACCTTTCAAAACTTAGTCTTCAAACTTTTTAAAGATAGAGCTGGCAGTATGCCCGCCAAAACCAAATGTATTGTTCAGCACATAGTGCACGGGTTGTTGTACACTATCTTTCAAAACAAGGTTTAATCCCGTTGGGATATTTTCGTCAAGGTTTTCTGTATTGATGGTAGCAGGAATAATATTGTGTTTAACTGCAAGTACACTAATAATACTTTCGATGGCACCTGCGGCTCCCAATAAATGACCGGTCATAGATTTAGTACCACTGATGGCTACGGGCAACCCTTCAAAAATTCTTTTAATACCATGCAATTCACTTATATCTCCTTGTCCGGTAGAGGTTGCATGCGCATTAATGTAGTCAATTTTATCGGCAGAAATTCCTGCATCATTTAATGCCTTCGTCATGCCCAGGTATGCCCCTAATCCATCAGGTGGAGTACCTGTTAAATGATAAGCATCGCCTGCCATACCCCCACCTACTATTTCCGCATGTATGGTTGCACCACGTTTAATAGCGTACTCATATTCTTCTAAAACCAAAGCCCCCGCACCTTCACCCATTACAAATCCGTCACGGTCTTTATCAAAAGGTCGCGAAGCATGGGTAGGGTCATCATTTTTTTTAGATAAAGCCTGGGCCGCATTAAAACCTCCAATAGAAGCCTCGGTTATAGAAGCCTCAGAACCTCCGGCTATCATAATGTTTGCTTTGCCTAAGCGTATGGTATCAAAAGCACAAATGATAGCCGTGTTTGACGATGCACAAGCAGATACGGTACAATAATTTGGTCCGTGTAATTTATGCCTGATTGAGATAACACCGGCAGCTATGTCCGCAATCATTTTAGGAATGAAGTATGGATTGAACCTTGGTGTTCCATCTCCATTATTAAATTCTTTTAGCTGGGCTTCAAAAGTGCTAATGCCTCCATTGCCCGATGCCCAGATAACGCCAATCTCATAGCGTTCTGTTTCGCTCATCTCAGCAAAATTTAAATTTGCATCCGTAATGGCTTGTTCGCTTGCAGCTACTGCATATTGCGTAAACAAGTCGTATTTTTTAATTTCCTTCTTATCAATATAGGTAGTAGGTTCAAAGCCTTTTACCTCGCAGGCAAATTTTGTTTTAAATTTTGAACAATCAAATTTGGTAATTGGGCCTGCTCCACTCTTGC
Organism: Chitinophagales bacterium; assembly: GCA_038211085.1. Lineage (GTDB taxonomy): Bacteria > Bacteroidota > Bacteroidia > Chitinophagales > Chitinophagaceae > Segetibacter. The sequence goes on from JBBQVY010000024.1 coordinate 21,354, forward strand.
CTGTTATGATCTGCTGCCAAAATGTATCTATGGTGTTTCCTACGGGAGATATAATGCCAAGGCCTGTAATTACAACGCGTTTCATAAAAATTCTTTCAGTGTCAATAAAAAAATAATGCCATTTTTTAAAAGCGTGCAAGTTACTTACACTTGGTTATGGTGCAGGGATAAAAAAAATACATTTCTATACTGTAGTCAGCTTTGTGTTTAGTTGTAGCGTATATGGACTTTTAAACCGTAGGAACTTTATTACAATACCCGGCTTTTAATTTTAACCAACCATCAGCAAAACTTATCTGCTTATCTCAATGGGACAACCCTAATCAATGTTTTATCCAGGGATTTTTACAAGAAAATATGGGATCAGCAAAGCACAATTGTTAAAAGAAAGCAATAATGAGTTCATTTATTTTTTGGATACAACAATAAGCAGCAAGCAGCGTTATACTTCCTGGTTATATAGGAGTAAAGTTGCAAATCTTGGTTAGGAAGTAAGTAAATGATGCTTAAAAAAAAACAATGTATCACCTACTTCGATAAGTTATAAATGTTAAAGTATTTTTATTGTCTTTGTTTTGCATTGTATTACCACCTTACATTTGCAACCCGAAATAGGATATTGAAGCCTTTTTCACTCCGTACTACTAGATCATAAGAGAGCATTAACGATCCGCTTTTTTTGCACAGCCTTGCAATAAATTTTAAATAAGAACAACATGACGAACAGTAATGTAATGACTTCTATCGTACAGATAGAAAAGGAAGAATTGAAACAATTAGTGACTGAAGTAAAAGAAACACTTGCAACAAATCTGCAATTGGACTTAAATTCTGCTAAGCCAAAAAGGTTTACAATAATTGACCTTTGGAAATGCCAGAATACGATGCGTACTGCATCATCTTTAAGAAGATTATAAGTCTTCTTTTAAAACAAAATTTCGGCTTACATTGATTGTATAGGTTACCATTTTTTGATTGTGTTTTACAACCGGAAACATTGCTTTATAGCAGGTTTCCGGTTTTTTTATGCTTTAATAATTATGGACACTACAGTCGAATGGACGGAGATGAAATTCTTACCGAAGTTTTATGGGCTTTTACCGCCTAAATACATAGGTCTCGCCTAACAGGGATTGCCTGCATAGAAAAGGCTTGCTTATTTTGATGAAAATATAAAAACATGCAACCGAACGATTTTGAAAGAAGAATTAGGGAAAAATATAATAATCCAAATCGCCGAAACAAAAATGTTTATACAGGTATTCTGTTCTTAATTATAGGGGGATTACTATTAGCCGATCGTGGTGGTATCCGTTTTCCCGATTGGTTATTATCGTGGCCTATGATATTGATTGCGGTGGGTATCTTCTCAGGCTTGCGTCATAATTTTAAAAGAGGCCCATGGTTTATCCTTATTTTAATTGGAGGTATTTTTTTAGCCGATAGAATAAGTGAAGACCTTTTTCTTCGTCCTTATTTTTGGCCCATATTATTTATAGCTGTCGGTTTGTACATTATAATAGGCGGCAAGCGATTTGGAAATAAAGGAAGGTTAGATGATGAACCTGAAAACATTAGCAACCTTTCATTCCAGGATGTGCCTGATGACAATAGCTCAAAAGCATCATATACCGATAATGCTTTTACCGATGCCAACGATGTATTTGATATTACTGCTATTTTTTCAGGAGTAAAAAAAAATGTGCTGAGCAAAAATTTTAGAGGTGGTGATGTTGTAGCAATGATGGGGGGTGCAGAAATAAATCTTACTAAAGCTGATATAGGAACAAAAGCCGTGATAGATATTTTTACCATGTTCGGTGGAACTAAAATTATTGTTCCCCCGGATTGGGATGTGCAAAGCAATGTTGTGGCAATTTTTGGAGGTGTCGACGATAAACGTCCTCCTTCTTCACTCACCAATCTTTCCAAAACAATTTACCTTGAAGGAACCTGCATTTTTGGTGGCATCGAAATCAGAAGTTTTTGATGAATCGCTCAGGTTTTAACTACATATCATTACCTCAAAATATTATTGTTATGAAGTGGTATCTCGCCAGGATTGTTTACCAGATTCAATGCGGGGCTAACGAAGGGCTGGCACAGTTTGAAGACCAGCTACGGCTTATTGCAGCAACCAACGAAGTTGAGGCTTTAAACAAAACAAAACTGGTAGGTGAAAACGAACAGACAAGCCTGGTCAACAGTCAAAATCAATTAGTGCAATGGAGCTTTGTCAATGTAGTGGAACTATATTGTATATCCGAATTTTTGGATGGAGCAGAATTATTTTCTGCCATAACCGAAGTAAGTGATGCAGAAGGCTATATTAATCTTGTAAATGATAAATCTGCAAGGCTGCATCAAAATCCAACACGCAAACAACTCAACCTTATATAAACCAGTGAGCAACTCTTTATTGCAAACACTTCGCTTTCGAATCATCTTTTCAATTTGGTGGTTTAGCTGGGCCGAGGTACATGCCATTATCCTATATCACTATGGTTACACCTGGCATACTGCATTTATTGATAGTGCTATCAGCAACATTTTACTTGCCGGTGTATGTGTGCTCGTTTCTAAAACATTTCAATATTACATACCAAAGAAAAATGCATACGGCTACATTGGCACACTGGTAATTATATTAACGATGTTATGGCTTTTTTTAACAAGGTTTGCCATACTGGTAGCTTTAGGCGATCAGGTTGATTTCAGTGAGTTTTATAAACGAACCATACTCATAAGAGCTGCGCTTGGTTTCTTAATGATCTTTTGTATGGCCTTGATTAGTGTATTGTATTATACCATCAGAGACCAGCAGGAAACTGAGTTGCGGAAAGGAGAGGCAGAGAAACTTGCCAAGGAAGCAGAACTTTTTAAACTGCGTCAACAATTGCAGCCCCACTTTTTATTTAACAGCCTAAACTCCATAAATGCGTTGATTGGTTCACAACCCCAACAGGCACGCAACATGATTATGCAGTTGTCGGATTTTTTAAGGGGCACCCTTAAAAAGGAAGACAATCAATGGGTAAGTTTGGAAGATGAGTTGCAACACCTGCAGCTTTACCTCGAAATAGAGAAGGTTCGCTTTGGTCATCGTTTATCTACAAACATTTATAAAAGTGATGGTGCTGAAAACCGCCTGATGCCCGCTATGCTGTTGCAGCCCATTGTTGAGAACGCTATAAAGTTTGGATTGTACGATACAACTGAAGATATCACTATAGAAATAGTAGCTAAACTGGTTGAGGGAAATTTACAGGTGCAGGTGTCAAACCCTTTTGATTTGGAAACAAGTGCACCCGGTGCAGGAACAGGTTTTGGATTAAGTTCTATTAAACGAAGGTTGTATTTGTTATTTGCACGTACTGATTTGCTACATACCTCAACAGAAAATAACCTTTTTACAACTACTTTAATTATACCTAAGATATGATGAAGGCAATTATTATTGACGATGAGCCTTTGGCCAGGAGTGTGATTAAAGAATACCTGGAAACGTTTGCCGGGGTTGAATTGGTAGCTGAATGTAACGATGGTTTTGAGGGTGTAAAAGCAATAACTCAACACCAGCCCAATCTTATATTTCTGGATGTGCAAATGCCAAAAATCAACGGGTTTGAGATGTTGGAATTAGTTGAAAATCCACCTGCAGTTATTTTCACCACAGCCTTTGATGAATATGCTTTAAAAGCATTCGATAGTCATGCAATAGATTACCTGCTAAAGCCATTTAGTAAAGATCGTTTTGATAAAGCCGTGGCCAGGTTTTTAGATCAAACTCAACTGCAAAAACAAAACGAGCAAACACAACAACTAATACAATCAACTAACGAAATTCCCGGACAGGCCGAAAGGGTTGTTATTAAAACTGCAGGAAAAATCAAGATCATTCCCGTACATACCATTCATTATTTGGAAGCTTCAGATGACTATGTAAAAATTTACACCGCCGAGGGTAACTTTCTTAAAAATAAGACCATGGCATTTTTCGAAAAGTCATTGCCTGCAGATCGCTTTGCACGTACCCACCGCTCCTACATTATAAACGTGAATGAAATTACCCGTATTGAACCTTATGAGAAGGAAAACCACATAGCGCTATTACGTTCCGGCGCCAAAGTTCCTGTTAGCCAAAGCGGTTATGCTAAGCTGAGGATGGTACTTGGTTTGTAAATTTACAAGCATACTATTACCGCTAAACTTTTTCAACTTGCATAAAAACAAACTATCTGTTACTACTATAACCTGGGCACGAGACGAACAAGAAGAAACCCTGTTACGAAGTGCATTAAGCCGCCTGGCATTAATGCAAATACCTGTGTTTGTTACCGACGGAGGTTCCGGAGAATCGTTTATTGAATTTTTATATTCGTTGCCCAATTTTACTGTTGTGCAGCCATTAGGTAAAGGACTGTGGAACCAGGTGAATAGCAGCCTGCATGCCACATTAAGCAGCAACAAAACCCATGTGTTGTATACAGAACCCGATAAGCTGGATTTCTTCACAAACAGTCTTGAAAATTTTATTGAGGAGGCATATGAAACAATGGGAATAGTATTAGCCTCCCGAACGGAAGAAGCCTTTGCTTCCTTTCCTGCATTTCAACAAACAACAGAAACCTCTATAAATTTTTGCTGCGCAGAAGTAATACATCAGCCCTTCGATTTCACTTATGGTCCCTTTATCCTCAACCGAAAGCTGATACCTTTTTTAAAAGATTTGCCAGCCGACATTGCTTGGGGTTGGCGTCCTTTTGCCTTTTGCATTGCTCACCGGTTGGGCTACAGTATCCAGGAAATAAAAGCTGATAATTATTGCCCGGTAGATCAACGGCAGGATAGCCCCAAAGAAAGGATTTACCGCATGAAACAACTGCACCAAAATATTGAAGGTGTTGTACTTTCAACCTCGGTTGAAGTGCAATAATTTCAAGTACTAAATGATTTTTTATGGATACTCCTTTAAAAGTTGACGTGTTGCTTAAAGCCCCTGTTGAAAGGGTTTGGAACGCAATTACAGTAAACGAAGAAATGAAAAAATGGTATTTTGAACTGGAAGAGTTTATTCCTGCTATCGGATTTACCTTCTCGTTTTATGGCGGAAACGACCATACCAAATACCTGCACCTTTGCAAAGTAACCGAAGCAAAACCCAATGAAAAACTGGTATATAGCTGGCGCTACGATGGCTATGAAGGCAACAGTTTTGTAAGTTGGATTTTAACGGAAGAAGACGGTCAAACAAGGCTGACGTTATTGCACGAAGGACTGGAAACTTTTCCCTCTGATCAGCCCGATTTTGCCAAACACAATTTTGAAGAGGGATGGAAATACATCATTGGCTCCTCACTACCTAAATATTTGGAAGAGATAGAGGCAACCTAAGGTTAAATAAGCTGTTCGTTGTAACCCATAGCCACCAATTGTTCGTAAGCACTCCAAACGTTTGGCTGTATTTCCTGTGGTATTTGAAAGCCTTTGTCTGCATAGAGCTTTATACGTTGCAGATCGCCATTCATAATGTGTATTACATTGTCCAGCGAAATTTCATCAGTAGCATAATCAGCAAAGGCAATTTGGGGCGAGGTAACTATTAGTTTTTTATCGGGCCAGTGTTTCTTAAAAGTTGCAAAACTCCTCCGCTCCATATAGGGCTTTTGAACAACGATAAACGACTTGGGATCGAACCCATGCTTCTTAAGAAGCTCCTGTGTAAACAAAATGTTTTCGCCTGTATTGGTACTCTTATTTTCGATGAGAATTGCCTCCTCAGGAACACCCAGATCCATTGCTATCCTTGCAAATTTGTCGGCTTCAGTTTCAGTCCACATGCCTTCGGTTAGCCTGCCCAACCCTCCTGAAAAAATTAATAACGGCGCCCAACCCTGCAACCATAGTTCAGCGGCCGTTTCCGCCACACGGGTATCGTGACTACCCAATACTAAAATGCAATCCGATTTTTCGACCTTATGATTTACATGATGGTAATCCCAGATGAGCTGAGCAAGTTGAAAAATTTCTTCTGTCATGGGATGCGAAAATAGGGTGGGGGGATTTAATAACGCATAGCATCTGGTGCTGGTCTGCCTCTTTACAAAAAAGACAACGTTCTTATCAAACTGCTGCTGAAAGTAATTTGTAGCCGATTGTCTTTGGTACTTCCCCCACTTGAAGCACAAATTTTTTGGCTTGAGTTTCTATTTACAGAACTTTTATTCTTGTTTCTGATCTTTGATTAATGTTTTAAGCTTTTCTGCCATTTCTGAAGTCACAGAAACACCGTGTACTTCCAATGCATGTTGGGCGGCTTAATTTAATACTTCGTCGTCGCTATTTTAAAAGTGACATAAACAGATACAAATTTTAGTCAACTCGTAAATATAAAACCTTCACCTCTAAATCACAAGCATTTCAACACAAAACAGCTAAATGAAAATGAACCCACAAATAATTTTGTACGAGGCAAATTAGCGGAAGATAAAAAAGGGAACATGTGGTACAGTAATGAAACAGGTATTTATAAGTGAGATTTGCTGACGGAAAGAATTGTAATTGCTTTTCCTTTTGTGAAAGAGTATTACAAAAACAGCCAATTTAGCCTCATTAACCTTGATGAGCAAGGTAATTTATGGATGTTAAACCTGCCCTTCGGTCTAACAAAATTTAATATTGAAAACAGGCAAATCAAAACGTTTCCGTTGCCCTTGTATAAAAGGTGGACTCCTGTTCAATATGCTTTTTGTACTGCAGATGAAGACAATATCTGGCTACGGGTGGTAACCAATAATGAGCCCTTTTTTAAATTTAATAAGAAGTCAGAAAAGTTTACGGCTAAGTTTGAAAGCAGCCCGCCCCATGCTATTATTTTTGATAAACATGGGCAATGAATATAAACTTGTAGAAATTTACTAAACCTGGGTGCAGGACAATGAGCTTGTTGGAAATTACAAAAATTTAAAAATAGTAAATGACTACGAAAAACTGGTTAAACTAACAGCGATGAATGTGGACTTATTAAAGGGAACAATCAATGGAATACCATTAAAAAGCGCTATGGACAATTGGATAAATATTTTTCCCATGTATACCAAAGCCAATAGCAATAAAGGCGAACCTTTTTATGAATATTATGGAGAGTTGGATAATTATTTGAGGTATTCCATAAATAAAAAGATTTTCGGGTTTTCACGTCTCACAAATGGGTTACCGGGGATAATTTTGATGATATGCCTATAAAAGAAGTAGTTTCAAAATTGGGAAATCCCAAAGTTATACTGCGCCAGGCACCCCGAAATCTTTATTTATATGACCTGCCCTATGGAACCCTGGCGATATTTTTTACATCAGAATTTACCGAAACTCCCGTAGTCGCGACTGTTTATATGAGCCTTGCGAAACCTGATAAACTTACCCTGGAGTCATTTTAATATTTTGGCCATAAGTATAAATAATAGTGTGAAAGTCACCTTCTTTTTCATAATGCCTATTTTGACTAAAATCAAAGCTTAATAAGCCCAAAATTGAAATTTGCTTTTCTATTCGTGCTTAGTATAAATGGGTTATCCTCAAATGCACAGTTTATCGATTCCTTAAACACTGCTAAAAGTTGTTTGTATATGACGGCGGTCGAAAAAGAAATGATCTACGAAATCAACAGTATTAGAATCAATCCAACTTCATACCTACAATACCTTTTGCCATTGTTGGCTGATGCACAGCGAAATTTGAAAACCGAGGGCAAAGGTCAACGAAATTATAGTTTAACTATCAGCAGTACTTCCAGAGTCGGTAAAAAATTTAGGTTCAATTGATACAACCTGGAACTACGAAAACGAAGAGGAAGTAAAAGCGTTAAACTCATTAATTACCGACCTGAAGAATTTAAAAAGGTTATCCATTTTACAACCAGACAGTGGAATATACAATGCGGCAAAAAATCACGCAGCAGATGAGCGGTTACACGCTTGGAAGTTACTGCATACGGGTAGTGACGGTTCGTTGCCATTGGAAAGGATCACTTCACTTTCACCCTTAATGGCTTTTGAGGCGAAAATATTGGAGGCCGGTACGGATACGCAACGGCAACTGTCCGCGATTTTGTATTGGAATTATTAATCGATTCCGGAATACACGGGTATGGGCATCGTTATAATATTCTTAATCCCCTATGGACAAATATTGGCTGTGCTCATGGTTTACCTGAACGTAATCCATATTAACGCTGCCATGCAAACAGCCTTGCCAGTATTGCCATTATCAATTAATTGTGAGTTCAGTGATTTGAATTTCTCTTTTTAATTTAATATTTTTAAGAAGCCTCCATTAACTTTTAAGATTCGTTTCACCCATTTTTTTGTATGAAGAGCTACATCATTTATAAAAATGGTAGAGAGTGAAGATGTAAGTCAGGTAGAATGGTCTATTAATATTGGTAAACCGTTACATAATGAAATTTTTCAAGCCTTTACTTTTTGTTTTTGCAGGCGTTGCCAGTTTCATCTGTGGTATTTCTCAAAAGCCCCTTATCATTTCTCCAGGTAAAACGCTGGTGGGTGCTGCCACTTATTGCAGTGTTTTAAAAGATGATAGCCATACCATTACCTATGACAGCCTTCTAAGTAAAAGTTATGAGTTTAAGCCTTACAAAAAGCCCTATGTTAACTTAGGAATTACCTCCAGCACTTTTTGGATTAAACTAAAAATTGTAAACACTACAAACGAAAATGTTTACATAGAAATTGGAAATACAGCCCTTGATAGCGTGATGGTATTTGAGGGGATGGATAACCAATTGATTAAGCATGTTTCAGGAAATTGGGAAGCTTACATGGACAGGGAAGTAAAACAAATAAACTACCAGTTTTTATTGCATACCAAAAAATTTAAAGAGCATATTATTTACATAAAAGTGCAGCATTCAAGAGGCACGCAATTTCCTTTAGTGGTGGGCACTTACAATGCGTTTTATCAAAAATCGGCTAATAATAATATGTATGCCGGTATGTATTATGGGTTGATATTGGCCATGATTTTTTATAACCTGTTTATCTATTTTTCATTAAAAGATCCTCCCTACCTATATTATGTTGCGTATACATTTTTTATGGGCCTGTTGAATGCTACTCTTATAGGTCATGCCTTTAAATACCTTTGGCCCTCGTACCCCTCGATAAACCAATATACTGACATCATTGCCATTTTTGTTGGCTTGTCAGGTATTATGTTTGTAGTAGAATTTTTAGAAACCAAACGCAATACTCCTGTATTCCATAAAATATTTAAGCTGCTGTCTTTTGTATACCTGCTAAATATTTTACCTATAATACTGGGTTATCCCATGGTAGGTACCTACGTTGTTGAATTGCTTTCACTGATAGTAATTATTTGCTTTTTCGGTTGTGCCATTATTGCCATGCGTAAAAACTACAGACCGGCAAAATTTTTTCTTATAGCCTGGAGCTTACTTCTATTAAGCGTTATCATTTTTATTCTTAAAGATTTTGTATTCATCCCTTACCATCCCTTAACTGTTAATGCACTTCAAATAGGCTCCGCCGTTGAAGCCCTGCTGTTATCTATGGCGCTTGCCAACCGCATTAATATCTACAAAAAAGAAAAGGATAATGCTCAAATGGAAGCGATTGCCGCTTTAAATGAAAAGAAGCAATTGATCACCGAGCAGAATATAACCCTTGAAAGGCAAGTGGATGCAAGAACCAAAGAAATTCAATCGAAACACGATCAGTTAGAAAGCGCATTGCAGGACCTAAAGCAAACCCAGGCGCAATTGATACAACGTGAAAAGATGGCTTCATTGGGAGAACTCACCACAGGCATTGCTCACGAAATTCAAAACCCTTTAAACTTCGTCACCAACTTTTCTGATGTTACCGAAGAAATGGTTGATGAATTAATTGATACTACCAGAAAGCATGGGGATGTGAGTGCGTTGCAGGATTCTCTTGAAGTATTACAAAGCCTGAAACAAAATGTAAAAATAATTAATGAACATGGCAAACGGGCAGACATGATTGTAAAAAGTATGTTGCAACATAGCCAGCAGCAAAAAGGCATGCTGGAACCTACCGATATTAACGTGTTAATAGAGGAATACCTGAATTTGAGTTACATAGGATTTAAGTCGAAGAACAAAGACTTTAATGCAAAGCTGGTTACTCATTTACAAAGTGGCATTAAGAAAATCAATATTGTTCCGCAGGATATGTCACGTGTTTTTATCAACCTGTTCAATAATGCCTTTTATGCTTTAATGGAAAAGAAAATAAAAGTTAATGGAAATTATGAACCGGAGTTATTTGTTTCAACTCAATTGAACCAAGAAATGATGGAGCTCCATATCAGGGATAATGGTACAGGTATCCCTGCTGAAATTGTGGGCAAGATCTTTCAGCCATTTTACACCACCAAGCCATCAGGAAAGGGGACAGGTCTTGGTTTATCCATTAGCTACGACATTGTAACCAAAGAACACAATGGAGAGCTAAAAGTACATAGCAAAGAAAATGAGTTTACAGAGTTCATTATTAAAATACCGGTACAGGATAATTTGTAACAACCCAAAATATCATCAATATGAAAATGTTCAATTCCAAAAACGGACTTTTGTACTTTCAGCCCGAGAATATTGATGATGTAAAATCCCTGATCCTAAATGCAAATCAATATCAGAAGAAAATTATAATACAGGGTGCAAAACATTCCTTTCCGTTTTCAGATGATGTAAGCGAGCCAAATGCTTCCAATATATACGTTTTGCTAACTTATATGAACAAGATTGTAGAAGCTGATTTTGACAAAGGCATTTTTACAGTTCAGGCAGGTTGTCGGTTAGGTTTCGATCCATTTGATGAAACAGGTGTTTCAACCTTGGGAAATTCCTTCGTGTACCAATTAGATCCTTTATTACCCAATGGTACACGTTCCGTTCCACCGGGGTGGTCGTTACCCGAACTGGGTGGTATTACCCATCAAACAATAAGTGGGTTTATAGCAACGGGCTCAGCAGGCGGGTCTACAAAATATGCTTTTTGCGATGCCATTAAAGCAATCAGGGTGCTGTATTTTGATGGTAAACAAATAGTGGATAAAACCTTTTACAGGCCTACAAACACTCCTGATCCAAATAACGAATTTTGGGCAGTAGGATATGCCAACCTGGGCTTACTGGGTTTTGTTGTTGAAGTAACTTTTGCCTGTGAAAAAGCTTTTAATGTAAATGGATCCGAAAAAACATCCCAGCCACATAATAGTATTGTTGATATAAAATGTCAATCTCTCCATTCAAAAAAAAGTGTGTCATCCTTTCTTACTGAAACCGACTACAATCGAATTCTTTACTGGCCGCAAAAAAATATAAACAAGGTATTATTATGGTCGGCCAATCAGGAAACCATTTCTAACTGGCAAACTTATAAGCCACATCCTTATCACAGCCTTCCCATGATAAATGGATCGACAAAACTGGCAAATAAAGTCTTTGGTGGCATCTTTCATTTTTTGGGGCATACCCTGGTATTGTCGAGGCGATTTATCATAAATCTTTTTGGCAAAACAAAAACTCAAATAAAAGCAATCAACAACTGGTTTAATAAAGTTGATTTTGTTATTCTCAATTTGGTATTACGCCTGGTAGCACCCAATGGCGAAAAAAACTTTGATGATGCCTGGTGGCGTGCCTTACCTATGGATAATGAATACAGCGACAAATTTGCACCGGTAAAATTTACGGAATTGTGGATACCTATACAACACGCAGAAGAAGTACTAAGGAGATTAAATGAATTTTATAAAATATCCGAAAATGCAGGAACCTTTTGCAGCGAAATTTACCCGGGTAGGGCTAACTGCTTTTGGTTAAGCCCCGGTTACGGCACCAACACAATTAGGGTAGATGTGTTTTGGTTTGGAAGAAATTTTGGTGACCCCGTGGATTATTTTAAAAAATTCTGGGATGAGTTTCGGGACCTTGAATTCAGGTGCCATTGGGGAAAATTCATAGGACCATTAAAACAATATGAAGAACAATTAAGGGTGAAAAATTCATTTCCTAAAATGAAACAGTTTATGGACTTGCGGGCCATGCACGATCCCAACGAAATTTTTTTAAATGATTATTGGAAAGCACACTTGATGTAAGCTAAGCTATACTGTACTGGGCAATCCATTTTGTGTTTTGTTAACCATTTAACCACTTACCAAATGATACCGATCATTGATCTTCACTGTCACCCGGCAATAAAAGTTTATATGTTCAATAAAGACATCAGGCATGTCCATCATCCCTGGTCTGATGTATATCCCCTTGGCATGCATATAGACTTACCCGGCATGAAGGAGTCAAATGTCAGAGTTATTTTATGCAGCCATTACATACCAGAAGCCGGGTTTGGCAGGCTGCACAAAAGTGAATGGTTGTTTAAAATACTGAGATGGGTTTTGCATGGAATCATGAAAAGGTGGGAGAGTTATAATAATCCTGATGACGCCTATAGTAAAGTATTACAAAGTATAGATAAGATAAACCGACAGGTTGCAGCAGGTAGCACCCAATTCAATGTAGTGAACGCATTAAATATTGCAGAGTTTAAAATTGCATGGAAGCTTGGCAAAACAATTGTGCTGCATACTATAGAAGGGTCGCATCAATTGGGTAGTCATTCAAATTATTTGGAACATTACATCTCTCATTTAAAAATTTTAAAAAATAAAGGGGTTTGCAGCATTACACTCGCTCATTTTTTTGAAAATCCCGTTTGCGACACCGGGGGTGGAATTCCTCCCTCTACTGCACACAAAATTGGTTACCCTGAAAATGCCTGTACCGAAAAAGGGTTGACTTCGATAGGTGAAGGGGTTATACATTGGTGCCAGGATAATGGGATGATTATTGACCTTGTGCATTGCACTGTAACAACAAGAACACAGTTGTACCAAATTTTAGAGCACCGCAAACGTGAGGGTAAGAAAATAATACCTATCAGTTTTACCCATACTGGAGTAAGGGAATTAGCCGCACCCAATATGCAATCCAAATGCGATCAGGAGTACTTACCTGACCTGACAGAAATTGAAACAATTAGTAACTACAATGGCGTGGTTGGTTTAATATTAATGAATTACTGGTTGATCGGTATTGAAGAAGACGATCCCGGAAAAATTGATAAAGCCATACCACATATTTTACATTCCATCAAACTTATTTATGGTAAACTGGGCCATTATAATTCAATAGCCATTGGTACCGACCTCGACGGATTTACCCAGGTGCCAGACGACTTGGGGCACATTAGATTATTGGGCAACCTCTCAACAAAACTGGAAAGCGAATTTGGTATAGATATAGCCAAAAAGTTATGTTACGAAAATGCATTTAGATTACTGGAGCAGGGGTGGAGTTAGGGAGTGGTTTATCAACAAATAGTCGCTGCGTTTTTTTGCTGAACATTAGGGGGGAGGCATTAGGTCAGAAACGAATATCAGTTGATTTCCATCCTTGTTTTCCGCCACAAAAGTGTTATTCCCCTCAGCGTTTTTATTGATAATGTAAACTGGCTTGAAGGTTTTAATAGCTACTAACGCACTGTATAAAGGAGGCAAAAGATCCCTGGAGCAATTTGCTAAAATAATCCCCTTTGCACCTTTTGTTTCATAAAGGGTAATGCTGCTTGCTTCGCCTAAGTTTTTAATAGTTTGCAATGTCCACCAGGCACCAAAGGAGGTATGTAACCTGTTATCTATTTCCAACACCGGGTCTGCATTCCCTCTTATTTTCAAGGTAACCGGGGAAACATGGACAGGTTTGTTCCCCGTAAACGACTGAACAGTTGCAATGGTGTCCGGGTGGGCAGCCAGATTTTCTATTATGGATCGGGTATCAACAGCATGCACCTGTGGATTAAGACTATAGCTAACAAAGTCGTACGAAAAATCTTCCGGCCTGTTCCGGTTTACTTCGGCAAAAAACCGATCTGTGCCATAGCCAATCATTACTTCGGGCAAGCCAGCTTTAAGTACCTCGTACATTCTTGCAAATAACATGTGAGGAGTAATATTCTGTTGGTAGTGCAGTGGCAGTATATTTTTTACAAAGTTGATTACAGGGGTCAGTTCTCGTATCACTTCCTTTAATTCATTTTCAATATCAACTCCAAAGAAAACCACCAGTTCAAGTTTTGTTGCCAAAGCTTTTGCCTCCGATACTGCATTTGCTAACTCCAACTGCCAATCGGCATCATTCAAGTGTAACTCAATCCTGTAGTGATCAAAAGGCAATTCGCGAAGCAGTTCTATTTCGTCCGCTGTTAATTGTTTTGAGCCTTTGGGCCGGCTATATCCTATTGCAGGAAACAGCATTTTTGTTTCAACAGAAGCGTTTTGACTTGTGTTTGTACCGCCTTTGCTTTTAGTTGAAATTATATTCAACGTAACGCTTTGCACTATCCTTTCACCTTTCTGCACTTCATAAGGGAACGGTAATTCAAGCGGCCTTGAATAGGTTTTGTACGAAGCATCTGTCCAGTTGCGTTGGTCCTCCGTTTCAAAAACATCACCTTCAAAAATTAAAGTCGCCCGCAAACCTGTTGCCGTTGTCCAGTCCATTTGCTGTACCTGCTTAAAAGGCTGATGAGGACTGATGCGTTCTGGAAAGCTGCTCCTGTAAGTGGTGCCATCCGGTTGTGTTATTACTACTTGTCTCCCCTTACATGCTGCAATAGGATGGAGTACGCATAAGCCGATCCTGTTGGTATTGAATTCCTGTATTGCCGTTCCATTCATGGAGTAAATAATGCTATTGCTCTTTCCCTCAATAGCTATCGCTGCTTTATATTCAACGGCAGCCAACCGGTATGTTGCGTTGTATGAAATGGTAAAGCCGTTTTCGGTTTCTTCTATCACTTCATCGGTGATGGTATATGGCGCCGTTTGCCAACGCTCATCCCTTACGGCACTGTATATCATCTGAATTACTTCCTGCCCATTCACCCGTATATACCGAAGCGTGCCATGTTCATACAGGCAGGTTAAGTTGCCTGCCGACAGTTCCTTATAGGGTAGAAGTGGGACATCAAACGGTAAATGGATTTCTTGAATCTGCATAGGTCCTGGTGAATGTTTTTTTATATAACTGTTGGGAGATAAAGTAGTGAGCTGATATTGTTGGGCAGTAAAATAATGTCAAAAAAAGGTAACCACAGAGTACACAAAGAAAGAAGCACAGAGAATAGCCAGAGTTAATCTTTGTGTCCTCTGTGAAGGACCCTTGTTTTTCTCTGTGGTTAATATTTTTTTTGCAAAATCCACGGTAGAGATGGAAATAAAAAAGATGTTTACACACGGTAGGCGAGGGGCGTGAACGAAAGAAAGGCGAAACAACAGAACTTACTTTGGAGCAGTCGTTTGCTGTAAAAACAAATCGACATTACGCTTATCAATTTCAATAGAGCCGGTAATAACAATTGAAGGAATCGGCACCACACCGGCACGTGCATCATTGGCCGAAAGCGGTGTTGTTTTATGCCGCATATCAAATAAAAATTGTGCGCCCAA
>JBBQVY010000025.1:0-36798 GCA_038211085.1 Chitinophagales bacterium
AATGGGGGGGCTTTGGCAGGGCACCCAAGTTTCCGCAAACTTTTACCATAACCTTTTTATTACGACACTACTATTTTACAAGGGACGAGCGTTGCCTTAACCAGGCTTTACTAAGTTTAGATAAAATGATTTATGGTGGAATATATGACCAGTTGGGGGGAGGTTTTGCCAGGTATAGCACCGATGAAAAATGGCTGGCACCTCACTTTGAAAAAATGTTGTATGATAATGCACTCTTGATTAGTGTTCTTTCTGAAGCATATCAAATTACTAAGAATGAATTGTATGCTACAACCATACATCAAACGGTTGAATGGCTTCAAAGCGAAATGATGAGTGAAGAGGGAGGTTTCCTGAGCGCTTTGGATGCAGATAGCGAAGGAGTAGAAGGTAAATTCTATACATGGAGTAAAAGTGAAATTGATCAGCTTCTGGGGCAGGATAGCAATTTGTATTGCCGTTTTTATGACATTTCTCAAGAAGGTAATTGGGAGCATACCAACATATTGTGGGTCACCAAACCCATAAAGGATTTTGCAAATGATATGTCAATTGAAATGCATGTTGATGTAAACGAATTTGAAGCCTCATTTACGAAACTATTAGAAAGAAGTAATAAAAAGCTTTTACAAGTAAGAAGCACCAGAGTTAGGCCCGGCACTGATGATAAAATTTTATTGAGTTGGAATGCGTTGATGATTACAGCCTTATGTAAAGCATATGCGGCCTTGAATAATGAAGTATTCAAGAATTTGGCTGTGAAAAATATGCAATTTCTTGAAGAAAATTGCAAAAATAATACAGGTACTGATTGGTTGCATACCTATAAAAATGGTAAAGCAAAAGTGGATGGGTTTCTCGAAGATTATGCGTACCTCGTTCAGGCATACATTTATTTACAGGAAGTTACCGGCCAGCCGGATTACCTTCTCAAGGCTAAAGAATTGACGAACTATATCATCCAAAATTTTAAAGATGAGGAAGAACCTTTCTTTTTCTTCACACATAAAAACCAGGGAGATGTAATTGTAAGAAAAAAGGAGGTTTATGATGGGGCAACTCCTTCGGGCAATTCAATAATGGCACTTAACCTTTTGTATCTGGCAAAAATTTTTGATGATAGTAACTGGTTTTTAATGGCTGAAAAAATGATCATCAACCTGGAACACCAAATCATAAAATACCCTACTTCATTTGCTGTTTGGGCAAACGGTTTACAATGGTTAATAGAACCGGTAAATGAAATTGCAATAATTGGAAACACTGCTTTTAGCAGCCTTAAAGAGGTCATTAACGCCTACATTCCAAATAAGGTTCTGCAGGCAGCATCAAAGCCCGACAGTAAATTTCCTCTCCTAAGTCAAAAGCATGAATCTTCTACTATGCATATTTACTTATGTCGGGATTATAGTTGTCTTCAACCTTTTTCAACGGTCAATGAACTCCTTCTAACGGTTAAAAATCATGAATAGGTTAGAAAGAAACGATTAACAATAATTGCAAATTATATGCTAAAATAACCAGGTATCTTCAAGTTAATGCCAAACGAGTTATAAAAATAAATATATGTTAGCTACTAAAATTCAATAAAATATGTTGGATGTGACAAAAATTAATGAATTTTTTATTAGCTCATTTCAAAAATTCAAGTATTATTACTAATCTGATTTAATTTTTGTTTCATAAATATTCATAATTTACTTTATAATTGTCTCTCTAAGGATAATTATGGTTTGGATGGCAAAAGTTTTACTATCAAAATTAAAATTCTATTATCGACTTTATTTTCTACTCGTTTAAGTTTCTTGTTTTGCCATTTGATATTTTTAAAAGTTCATTTGATAATAGAATTTAATAACATGTATTATAATTGTTTAAAACCTATTTTGACACAATAAATCAAATGGGGTATCGTTTTTTATATTCTTAACCCTGCCTCACAGGATATTTTAGAGGGTTAAGGTTAAAAATAGTCAATAAATTATTTTGTTACATTTGCTTAATACCTTTTAATCGTTACTATAGAATGAGAAGTCAACTGTTTACATTAGCAGCTATCACAGCCCTGGCATTTGGGTTTGCCAGTTGCGGAAAAAAAGGAAAAGCGAAGGGATTGCCTGATAACGGTCAATTGATGGGTGCTGCCAGCGGTAGCCGGGCCGGAATGGGTAAACCTTTAGGAATGGTCTATGTTCCACCCGGAACATTTCATATGGGGCCAAGTGATGAGGATGTAAACTTTAATTTTACTGCCCGTAATAAACAAGTATCTATCAATGGCTTTTGGATGGATGCTACTGAAATTACAAATAACGAATACCGCCAGTTTGTGTACTGGGTACGGGATTCTTTAGCAGCTAAAGAGTTAGGCTTTGGAAAAGAGGTTGATGGCACTTTTGCTGTTGACTGGAAAAAAGCAAAAACCATTAAATACAACGATAAATCAGTATTAGAAAAAATATCTAAACTTACCTTAACCCCCGATAATCGGTTGTATGGTAAAAATGAAATTGATCCTGACAAATTAAAGTACCGTGTTGAGTTCTTTGATTTAAAAGAAGCAGCTAAACGCGAAAACAAGGGTAAAGCTCGCAGCAATTATATTATTAAGTACGATGAAAATATTTATCCCGATACGCTCGTTTGGATGAGAGACTTTTCTTACTCGTATAACGAACCAATGGCCAAACGCTATTTTGCACACCCTTCATTTGGTAATTACCCTGTTGTTGGCGTAAACTGGAAACAAGCAGTTGCGTTTTGTAGCTGGAGAACGCATTATATGAACAGTTTTCTTGAAAGAACCAAGAAAAGTGTAGAAAGTGACTTTAGATTACCAACCGAGGCTGAGTGGGAATACGCAGCAAGGGGTGGACGTTCTCAATCAATGTATCCATGGGGTAACTATTACCTGAGAAATAAAAAGGGCTGTTTATTAGCCAACTTTAAGCCCGGCCGTGGTAATTACGCCGAAGATGGTGGATTTTACACCGTTAGAGCTGACGCTTACTGGCCAAATGATTATGGCTTATATAACATGGCGGGTAACGTAGCTGAGTGGACTTCTTCACTCTATTATGAAGGTGGTTACAATTTCCAGCACGATATGAACCCCGACATTCGTTATAGTGCACAGGACTCAGATCCTCCCCGTATGAAACGTAAAGTTTTACGTGGTGGAAGCTGGAAAGATGTAGGTTATTTTCTTCAAACAGGTACCAGATCTTACGAGTATCAGGATACTACTAAATCATACATTGGCTTTCGTTGTGTAATTGACTTACCAGCCATGATGAGAAAATAAAATCGCTTATCAATAGACTTTTAATTTCAATTTATTTTATCTAACTAAAGTAAGGTGGGTGTAATATTATCCGCCTCCTTTATTCACTTCTATTCTATAAAATTTCCGTAACCAATTTAAAAAAGAAAAATCATGTCTTCAGGTGTTTCTCCCGCTACAAACCGATTAGTAAACATTGTTGTTTGTGTTGGTGCTGCAGTTGTAATTTTCGGCGCATGGGCCAAAATTCTGCACAAATCTTTTGCTGATATAATGTTAACCGTAGGTTTGTTAACAGAAGCAGCAATCTTTTTAATCTACGCAATATTACCTCCGCCAGACCAGGGTGCCCCAAGTGTAGCTTTGCCTGAAGTTGACAAAGGCAATCCGGCCCTTAAATCAATGGAAAAAATGTTGGTTGATGCTGACATTACGCCGGCAAATCTTTCTAAATTAAGTTCAGGATTTCAAAAGTTGGGAACTACTGTTACCAACATGAGCGAACTTGGAGATGTTGTAAAAGCTACCGGCGATTACACTCAAAAGACCAAAGCTGCATCAGTAGCATTAGACGGAGTAACAACTGCTTACAATAAAGCAGCAGTGTCTATGTCTTCATTGGGCGATGCTTCCGAAAGCACCAAACAATTTCATGGTCAGGTTCAGGTATTAACTAAGAACCTATCTTCTTTAAATACTATTTACGAATTAGAGTTACAGGAAAGCAACAATCACTTAAAGGCATTGAACCAGTTTTATGGCAAACTAGCCGAAACCTCAACTGCAATGGCGGGTAGTGTTGAGGATGCTAAAAAAGCAAAAGAGCAAATGAACTTGCTCGCTGCAAACCTTGGTAACCTAAACAAAGTGTACGGTAATATGCTTACTGCAATGCAGGGTCGCTAATTTGCCGGGAAATTAATTCGTAAATAATACCTATAAAAAAATCATGTCTTTACCCAAAGAACCCAGGCAAAAGATGATTAACATGATGTATTTGGTGCTAACAGCATTGTTAGCGCTGAATGTATCATCAGAAATCTTGAACGCCTTCAAAACAGTTAATAATAGCCTGGTAACTGCCAACGGTATTATTACTGAAAAAAATACTACTGTTTACACCAGCTTCGAAAGAAAATTGGCTGATGAGAAAACAGCGGCTAAAGCAGCTATATGGCAGCCTAAGGCCCTTGAAGCTAAGAAGTACTCTGACGATGTTTATGCTTACCTGGAAAACCTAAAGCAGGAATTAAAGGCAGCATCTGACCTTAGAAAAGAAAATGGCGAAGAAACTTTTCGTGAAGATAATATTGACGCCCCTACCCGTTTGCTTGTAGAAGGCCCTAAGGGAAAGGAATTATTTAACAAACTCACTGCCTTCAAAACTGGGATACTGGGAATTTTAAAACCCCAGGATTTTAATGCACCCGGCCAGGAAGAAATCAAAAAGGATGTTACAAATGCCATTGCTCAATTCACGAAATCTTTACCATTGGATCTTTCTACTCCTAAAACACAAAACCACGGTAATAACGATTGGCAGTCTGCTTATTTTAGAATGACACCAACAATTGCTGCAATTACCATTTTAAGTAAATTTCAGAACGACGTTAAGAATTCTGAAGCCCAAATGGTTGATTACTTTTTAAGGAAGGTTGGTGAGGTTGTTTTAGAATACGATCAGTTCCAGGCAATTGCCAGCCAAAGCTCAGAATACCTGATGCCAGGCCAGGAACTTACTATAACAGGTGGTGTGGGTGCTTTTAGTAAAGCCGCTGCGCCTACGGTTACTATTGACGGAGCAGTTGTGGGCCTTAACGCAGAGGGTGTTGCTCAAAAGAAATTTACCGTTGAAGGACCTGGTTCTTATACAAAGAGGATTAAAATATCTTTCAAAAAACCAGATGGAACTGATGGACTTGAAGAAAAAGAAATTAAGTATACAGTTGGTTCACCAACTGGTGCAAGTGTAAGTGCAGACGCTGTAAAAGTATTGTATATTGGTCTGGACAATCCGCTTACTATTTCTGGTGGTTCTAAAGGTGCAGAAGCAACACAGGCATCTATCACAGCAGGATCGTTAAAGAACTTAGGAGGTGGTAAATGGGTAGCTAATGTTTCAACACCTGGTAAAGCAACTATTAATGTAACAGTTGATGGCAAAAGCACACCATTCGATTTCAGGGTTAAAAATGTACCTAATCCAATAGCTTTAATTGGTCAAAACGAGGGAGGAAGAGTTGCGGCTAACATTATTAAATCTCAGCAAGGTGTGCGTGCCGATTTAAGAGATTTTGTTTTCGAAGGAGTGAAGTTTGATATTGTTGGATATACCGTGTATGCAACTGGTGCTGGTTTTAGTGAGCAACCTGGTATATCACAAAACAGCGGAGCTTATTTTAATGCAGACTCTAAAAGAATTTTAGAAAAATTAAAGCCAGGCTCAAGCTTAATAATAGACGAGATAAGGGCGGTTGGTCCTGGTGGAAGAAGTGTTAAACTGCAAGCAATAGCGTTTAACTTATATTAATTTCGATAAAAGTTTTAGTTATGAATACGAGATGGTTTAAAGAAAGTTTGCTGGTAGCCTCAGCGTTATTGGTTGTTTTTGCAGCAGATGCGCAAAAGAAACCGAAACCTGCAGGTAAACGAAATGCAACTTCTCGTCCTGCCAGCGGCTATGGCTCTGGCTATACTACTGGTAATGCTGCAAAACAGGATACCACTAAGAAAAAAAATACACCAACAACTGGTTATTCTTCTGGTTATGGCGCTACACCTACAGGTGGTGCTGCAAAAGGCAATCAACCCCTGGCTAATGTACCAATCGAGCAGGTTAAAGGCGGTAATACAGGCATAGGAGACTCAGTTAAACCATCTTTACGTACCGATAATGCTATTGACCGTAACCTGGTAAAAGACCGTACACCATTGGCTTACGAGCACATCCGCGAAGATGATGCTGTTTACAAACAACGCGTTTGGAGAGAAATTGACACTCGCGAAAAAATGAACTTACCGTTTAGGTATGCAGCAAATGAGGATAACGGTAACCAACGTTTTATTTCAATTTTATTTGATGCAATTCAGTCGGGTAATGTAACTGCTTTTAGCGGCGAAGATGACCGATTTACTATTCCCCTTACTAAAGAGCAGGTTGCCCAGTCTATTACTGGTGGCCTGGATACTATACCAGTAACTGACCTTGATGGTAATGTTGTTAAATATGATGTAAGAACAAAGCAGGTAGAGCCAGACTCAATCTACAGATATCGTTTAAAGGAAGAGTGGATTTTTGATAAAGAATCTTCAAGAATGTTTGTTCGCATTTTGGGTATCGCTCCTATTATGATGAAATACACCAGCACAGGTATACCTGTTGGAGATGTGACTTTGTTCTGGGCCTACTATCCAGACCTAAGACCTACATTAGCCAAATACGAGGTCTACAATGGAAAAAACTATGCAGGACGAATGAGTTGGGAAGAATTATTTGAAAGCCGCTTTTTCTCAAGTTATATCACTAAATCTACTCTCGATAATCCATTTGATCGCAGCCTGAGAGAATTTATAAAAGATCCTTTATTCAGGTTGCTAGAAGGTGAGAACATAAAAGATAAGATTTTCAATTACGAGCAGGATTTATGGTCGTACTAATCTTAAAATTATAATCAAATATAAAGAGAGCCTTTGGGCTCTTTTTTGTTTTACCCATGTATGAGAAATATCGAAGAAGCATTCTGGGGAGGAGAGTAATCCCGCTTATTTTTTTACGAATAAGTTATTTTGAACCAGTCAGGGTAATACATTTCAGTTTTATAGGCGTCCTTTAGATTTGTATTGAGTTATTATCTAGACATATTACTATTATTACTACTGTTTTCTTTTTTGTTACTTTTTTCTTTTCACAATCCACAATTTTGTGTGAATAACTAACCAGCAGCAGGGAGCTGATTAACTTTTGCGTCAAGGTTTTTATACCTATAGTGCGATAAAATTCCCTGCTGCTTTTTCCCTTAGTGTCCGAATAGCAATTAAGGTTTTAATACCTATTATTAAGGACTAGGACGATGGGTAAATTGGTTAGTATACATTAAAAAGTAAGAACGAAATTATGAAAAAGACAATGAAATTTTTTCTTGGGATGGACGTATCTAAGTTGTGGGTTGATATTACCTTAATGTGTGTAATAGATCATGAAAAGCAGCCCACTATTACCGAGCGTTTTGATAACGATCACACGGGTATTAAAGTATTGATTAAATGGCTAAAAAGCATCAGGTAACCTTTGATGAGAACAGTTTGCTTGTAATTGAAAATACGGGTGTGTACCATCGGCTGATATGGGAATATTGAAGTAAAGAAGGTTTGCCATTATACATAGGCAATGCAGCCCATATAAACTGGAGCTTTGGGATAGCACGTGGCAAGAATGATGTAGTAGATAGTCAGCGCCTTTGTTCCTATGCTTTTAAGAATGCAGATGAGCTTAAAGCCACGCCTGTACTAAATCCTGTGTTCCTTAAGCTTAAAGATATGATGACGGCAAGGAGCCGGTTGCTGGCCCAGAAAAACAGTATAAAGGTTTACCTCGGTGAGCTAAAATTATCCAATCTCGAAGAGACCCAGGCTATCCTGGAGCAGGCGCACAAAGCAGCCATTGATGGTATAAACCAGTCGATTAAAATAGTAGAAAAAAACATCAACCAAATAATACAGCAAGACACCGCCATAAAGAACAACTATGATTTACTATTATCGGTACCAGGAATAGGACACTTAACTGCCGCTTATCTCATCTGTTGCACCAATAACTTCATTTGTAAAATAACAGGCAAACAGCTAGCTTCTTATGCCGGGGTAGCCCCCTTTGGCAATAGTAGCGGGACCAGTATAAAGGGGCGTGACAAAGTACACAAAATGGCAAACAAGGATCTAAAAAAACTATTTCATATGGGAGCCATATCAGCTATAACCCATTACGATGAATTTAAAGACTATTATGAGCGCAAAGTGAAAGAAGGTAAACATGAACAATCAGTCATAAATGCAGTAAGAAGTAAAATAGCTTTAAGGGCAGTCGCTGTTATTAATAACCAGGCAACATATGTGAATAAGTATAAAAAAGTAGCATAGAAACATCAAAAAATATCTAAAAAAATATTTGGTATAATCATAGCAATCGCACTCGTGTACATAGGTAACAGTTGCAACACTTTTTTAGACTTCTACGTAAAAAAACACATCCATTCTATCCTCGGGTTAACTGCAAATATTTTTTAAAAAAGTTGAATGAAGCTTTATAAACCGGAAACAATTAGGCTTATTCCCAAATTAAACCAACCTTAAGGTTTGGGAAAATCATTCAGCTTTCTGTGAAATATAAGTAAAATAAAAAAATGCACAACTTGCATTATAATACAATATAGCTATCTTTACTCCGGTTTTTCATAGGATATTGGATTTTAAAAACGGGGCTGGATATTTATCCTGGCCCCTTTACTATTTTAGGGCATTTCCATAATCAGGATTAAAATGTTCAAACACTACTTTAGCTTTCGCCTGCCCTATCAATTTTACCAGATCTTCCAAACTCTGGACTTGAATGTTCTTTACCGAACGGAATTTTTTTAGTAAGCTTTCAGCAGTTGCTTTTCCAATTCCGCTTATTTCTTCCAATTCATTCTTAAAAGTTCCTTTGCTCCTTTTTTGACGATGAAAATTTATTCCGAAACGGTGTACCTCATCTCTTATTCTTCTAATGAGTTTTAGGCTTTCACTATCCCAGGGTAATTTTATAGACTGCATATCTCCGGGAAAAAATATTTCTTCTTCATTTTTTGCCAAACCCACAACTGTAAGAGAGCCGGCTAGTTCTAATTCAATAATACTTTCCATTGCAGAGCTTAGCTGGCCTTTTCCCCCATCAATTATTACCAGTTGAGGTAAAGATTTGCCTTCCTTCAATAGCCTGGAATATCTACGCCCCACAACCTCTTTCATGGTAGCAAAGTCATTAATGCCTTCAACAGTCTTAACATTGTAATGCCGGTAATCTTCTTTGCTGGGTATACCGTCCTTAAAACAAACCATTGCACTCACTGGGTAACTACCTTGAAAATTTGAGTTGTCGAAACATTCAATGTGCACCGGGGCTTCGCTTAATTGCAAATCTGACTGCAGCTGGTAAAGCACTTCTTTCTTTTGCATGTCCGATTTGCCCTCAAGCTGTAGCATTTTCTTTTTCTTCAGTTCTTCCCTAAAATAGTTTACATTTTTCTCCGACAGTTCGAGCAGCTTCTTTTTATCACCAGCTTTGGGAACTGTAATAACGATGCCCTCAACATTATAATCTATTTGAAAAGGGACTATAATTTCCGGAGCAACACTATTGAATGTTTCTCTTAGCTGTATAATGGCAAGTGGCAATATTTCCTCAGCGTTTTCTTCCAGCTTGGTTTCTACTTGCACGGTATGTGTTTGTACAATGCTACCATTTTGAACCATCAGGTAATTCACGTAGGCAATATCTCCATCTTTCAATGCTGAAAAAACATCAAGATTGGTAAGGTGACGGCTTACTACGACCGACTTCGATTGAAAATTTTCCAAATGATCAATTTTCTTTCGGGTTATTTCAGCTTTCTCAAATTGAAGATTGGTTGCATAACCAATCATGTCTTGTTTATAGTGTTGAATAACCGGGTTGATATTTCCCTTAAGAATATTCCTTACCTGCTGTAATGCCCCATCGTACTCTTGTTCGTTTTGAAATGCTTCGCAAGGGCCTTTACAATTTCCTAAATGATACTCAAGGCAAACTTTAAATTTTCCTCTTTTAATATTTGCCTCAGTTAGATTGAGTTTACAAGTTCGCAATGCTACATTTTGTCTTATAAAATTTAAAAGCTCCCTTACTTTAGCTACAGAAGTAAAAGGTCCCAGGTATTCGGAACCATCGTTGATCTTCCTTCGTGTAAGAAATACCCTTGGAAATGGTTCTTTTTTAATAACTATGAAAGGGAAGCTTTTATCGTCTTTCAGATCAATATTAAACCGGGGCTGAAATTGTTTAATAAGAGAGTTCTCCAAAAAAAATGCATCCTGTTCGCTATCAACTATAGTAAACTCAATATGATGTATGCGTTGTACAAGCTCGTGTGTTTTGTAGTTGGTGTAAGTCTTATTAAAATAAGAACTGGTTCTTTTTCTTAAGTTTTTTGCTTTTCCTACATACAATATTTCGTTTCCCCCATCAAAATATTTATAAATGCCAGGTTGGTTTGGTATTGTATGTGAGATTTGCTGAAATTGTTCCTGCGTCATTTGTTCCCCTTGTTTTCATTCCAGACGATAGATGTTTGGTACGTTCTTTCTTTCTGCCGGGGTATTTGAACCACTCTTGAAATCATGAATTGTTCATTGGGCCTCCAGCTCAATTGTTCTATTGCTGAACTGTCGGTGTTGTAGTTAAAGAACTTTCTTATGAAAATTCTCTTTAAGGTTGTGGCGTCTTCTTTTAATAACACATCAATGTTTTGAACTTCAAGTTCTTTGTTTTTAGTTGAGTAATTGAGTGTGTAAGTCTTGGTATTTTGATCAAAGAAAACAGTTTCGATATATCCCTTTTTTAATGGTTCTTTACTAATGTCGGGGTTAATAAAATGCTGGGCAAGCTGCCCAAATTGGCTGGCATTTATTTGCGTTGAGTCTTCTTTTCCGTTGATCTCCGATTTTTGATAAATGTAGTATGGTGTTTTATTTACTTCATCCACCTGGGAGGAAATAAATTGTTCTACCTGGTAAAAATGAACAGTATCTGAATTTGAAGGCTTTTGTATAGTGCTTATTTTTTGTTTACAACAGACAAAAAATATGAGTAAAAAAGAAAGTGAAATTCGCATGATGCAAAAATAACGTAATACATAAAATCACAGGGTCAATTCAAACCCCTGCTTTAGTTAAAATCACTTGCTAAAAATAAAAAAGGCCCTTTGCAGGACCTTTAATTGGGCAGTTAGATTTGGAAGCCTATTTGATTTGTTTGGATACTCCGAGTTTAATACCATAATCCATTAAGTGTTCTCTTATAGGATATTCAGTTATAAAAGTTGGTAAATGTTGATACCTTAACTGGGGACCAAGTTGCCATTTATATTCTCCTACGTTTAAACTTACGAAAGTTTCTATGTTGGAATTAATAGTCCAATTGCGAAGCATTCCTGAGTTAACTGTATAATTTTTGAAATTGGTTGACAACATGTAAGAATTTGAGTTGAAGGTATAAGTAGGTTGTATGTTAGCAGCAACATGAAATTGAACTTTTTTATTACCTAGCACTTCCCAATCAATACCAATGGGTAATGAAAATTGATAATACCTGTTTACAAGTTCGGTAGAATAGTCACCATTGTTGTTGCGGTAAATAGCAAAGCTCCTTATAGTATCAACTCCTGTGCTGCTTAACAGGGCAATACTGGTTAACTCGGTTGAGCTTTTGAAAGCCTCAATGTTGTACTGTCTTACATTAAACTGAATACCAGATTTTATTCCAAATTTGTTAGACAAGTGATAGGTAAATGCAAGTCCGGTTTCAATACCAGTGCCTGGTTTATGACGCACAAGGCGATTAACATCGGTTACATAATTTGGAGCTACCGGGCCGGTTAGATTGGAACTTTTGCTGGTAAGACTTT
The DNA here is from genome assembly GCA_038211085.1 of Chitinophagales bacterium. Classification (GTDB taxonomy): domain Bacteria; phylum Bacteroidota; class Bacteroidia; order Chitinophagales; family Chitinophagaceae; genus Segetibacter. The sequence goes on from JBBQVY010000025.1 coordinate 11,980, forward strand.
GATTTTCTTTTAGTTTTCTATAACTGATTGAAGGGGCAAGATATACTGTGTAACTAAACCTCTTTTTTTGATGATTAATTTTAGTGGTTGTAAAATCAGCAAGATGTGTTCGGTGCTGTTTTAAAAAATTATCGGCAATGTTGCGATCGTCCGGATCACTTTTAATATTCTTGCTAGTATTTGGAGTACTTTTTTTACCTGGATTGGGCTGAGTTATCTGCAGGTTTGATGAAAGCGTATTTTCTTCAAACTGATATTCTTTATTACCATCAGCTTCTATAATTTTCTCTTGATTTACAAAGGCAGTATTTGTAGCTTTTTTATGCTGAGCTTTTTCAGTGTTTTGGTTAACAACTGGGGAAACTGTGTTAGTGGGCTGCTTTGAAATATTAAAAGAAACTTCACTGTTTATGTTATTTTGTTTATCGTCTGTTGCCACCAGCAAATCAGTTATTATAGAATGAATGATCTGTTTGTCGCTAATGCCATTACTCAAATTTTCAGATGTCTTTTCAACCAGGATTTGACCCTTTATATTTTTATTTTCTGTATTTACCAGGTTAAGTAACGCATTTGAGTTTTTAGGAGCATCAACTAATGCTATTGTTTTATTAGCCGGTTGTATAGCAAAAATGCTTGGTTTTGGGGAGAAATAAACGCTGATACCAACAGTTGCAATCAAAATAGCAAAAGCTGCTATAGTAAGGCCTGGCCATTTTTTGTGGCCATGAAGTTTATCATAAATGCCCAGCCATACACCGTCCGTAGGAAACATCCGGTGATTGTTAGCCTGCTGTTGCAAAAACTGCTCAAATTCATCTTTGTAGAATTCTTCTTCCATCTACATAATTTCTTTAATCACTTCTTTAGACCCACTGCCCACGAAAAGCGTGGTTTTGGTTTTTCAAGGATTTTTTTCTTAATTAAAATTCCTTCTAACATTGCCTTGGCCCTGGTATATTGACTTCGGCTGGTACTTTCTTCAATGTCTAACATCTCAGAAATTTCGCGGTGGCTGTAGCCTTCAATAGCGTAAAGGTTAAGAACCGTTTTATATCCCACTGGTAAAATTCTAATACATTCCGAAACCTGCTTAGCTTGCATAATTGAAGGGATCGTTTCTTCTTTTACATGGATAAAGCCCGCATTTGCCAGGTCAACACTATCATTAAACTTTTTGTACTTTTTTAAGAAATTAATACAAGTATGAACAATGATCCTTCTTATCCAGCCTTCAAAAGCTCCCTTATTTTGAAAGGTATGCATCTGGGTAAAGACCTTTATAAATCCTTCCTGTAACATGTCTTCAGCATCTTCTCTGTTTTGTGCATACCTATAACAAACAGCCAGCATTTTAGGGCTGTACCGATTGTATAGCTCCCTTTGGGCAGCTGTATCATTATGCAGGCATCCGGCAATTATATATTCTTCTGTCATGCAGGTAATTAATAGATTACCCTTTAAAATTAGACAATAAATTGTTTGAACTGCTGCATTAAGAAATAAATATTTACGCTGCCGTTCTGTATTCATTATTTTTATTGAACTGACCAATTCATTTTGTAAAAAATAAGGTGCTTATGAAAAATATATTGATCCCTACGGATTTTTCTTTAGTAAGCAATAATGCTGCTGTTTATGCTATTCAAATAGCAAAGTCAATTCAATATCAAAAAGTTACATTCTACAATGTTTACCAGGCACCCATTATTGCCGAGCCTACAATACCTGCTATGCAGGTAATTGATTTTGATGCGCTAAAAAAAATTAGTGAGGTTGGCTTAAAAAAAATGAAAGAGTCAATGGAGCATTTAGGTGAAGGAAAATTGGAATTTGATTACATCAGCGAGTTTGGAGTTTTAGATTCAAGCATTTCAGAGGTTTGTGAACGTACCGGGGCCGACATAATAGTGATGGGTATTTTAGGTGGGAACAATTTGGAAGAATTGTTGATTGGCAGTTCCTCAACAAGTGTAGCACATCATACAAAATTTCCTGTTATAATAGTACCTCCCCAAGCTGTATTTAGTCCATTAACCAAAATTGTATTGGCTTTCGATTTTAAAAAAGTTGGAATAAATACCCCTACTGAAGCCATCAGGAAATTGCTTGAAATTACAGGTGCACACCTAAGTATATTGCATGTGGATGAACATAATAAAGAACCTGAAAATGCTGACCTTCAAAAGGAACTTTTAACCGGGATTTTTAAAGAATATCAACCTGAATTCTTTTTTGCACAAAACGCGGATTTTGCCGAAGGCATTAATGATTTTGTTACCGATCATCAAATTAATCTTGTGATTACCATACCTAAAAAACACGGTTTGTTCGACAGGTTGTTTAAAAGAAGCCACACCAAGCATTTGGCTTTTCATACGCATATTCCCATAATGTGCATTCACGAAGATGTTTAGCTGATATTTGTTGCTGAAGCAGTTACAGAGATAGAACATGCATTATTAGCTTAGGTATTTACCTACAATTGGCACCCTTCTGCCTACACCAAATGCCTTGGGGCTTATACGAATGATGGGACAAAACTGGTTTCGCTTGTATTCATTCCGATTGACCAACATTAAAATTCTATCAACCAATACAGCATCAAATCCCTGTGCTTTTATTTCATTAGGGCCTTGTCGTCTTTCAATGTATTGGTATAAAATCTCATCCAAAATATTATAAGGAGGAAGGCTGTCAGTATCTTTTTGATCTGGTCTTAACTCTGCACTTGGTGCCTTATCAATTATATTTTTTGGAATGGTTTCGCCATTACGATTAATGTAGCGGGCAAGGGCATAAACCTGTTGTTTATAGCAGTCGCCTAATACGCCAATACCGCCAGCCATATCGCCATACAAGGTTCCATAACCTGTGGCTAACTCACTTTTGTTGCTTGTATTTAAAAGAATGTAATTAAGCTTATTTGCAAGAGCCATTAAAATAACTCCCCTGGAACGGCTTTGCATATTTTCTTCCGCCAGGCCAAATGGAGAGTCTTTAAATACAGGTTCAAGAGTTTTTAGAAATGTTTCATAAACATCATTGATCCTTATTACATCGTAGGGGTTTTGAAGGTTATCACTTAGCCTGGACGCGTCGCCAACCGAATGGCCGGTGCTATAGGGCGACGGCATAAGAATGGCACGAACGTTATCTTTTCCCAAAGCTTCACACGCAAGTGCCAGTACCACTGCACTATCAATACCACCTGATGAGCCAAGTATGGCTTTGCTAAAACCCATCTTACTGAAATAATCCTTAATGCCCAGCACAAGGGCCTGGTGTATAAAACTAATATTTCGCTCAGGATCAAACTTTAAGGGATTGGGTTTAAAATCACCTGCCGGAGTATACAGGTGGTCTTCGCACGGTGTAATGCTTCCATCTTTTAAAATATCAGCATATGCAATTACTTCCTGAAAAAGTGGGAGGGCCTTGCAGATGGTTCCCTGTTTATCAAAAATGAGTGATCCACCATCGAAAACAATTTCAGTTTGGCTGCCTGTGGCATTGCAGTAGAACATAGGCAATTGATACTTGAGCACATTGGCCTTAATAACAGCCTTTCTTTCCTCATCATGTATATAATCAAAAGGGGAGGCACTCAGGTTGATCATTACATCTGGTTGCTGCTTAATCAACTCATCCATGGGGCATATGCGATATAAAGGATTGTCGTTAATATTCCATATATCCTCGCAAATAGTTACCGCAAGTTTCAGTCCTTTAAATTCAATAACGTTCCAGCTAAATGCCGGTTCAAAATAGCGGTATTCATCAAATACATCGTAGGTAGGCAACAATGTTTTATGTACCTCGGCAACTATTTTTTTGTTGTATAAAAGAAAAGCTGCATTAAAAAGATCCTTTCCCAAAATCTGCGGGTTTCGGGCAGGGCCACCTATTAATATGCCAATGCCATCCGAATGCTCTTTTACTGCATCAATGGCCTTGTAGCATTTATTGATAAAATCGTTGAATTCCAAAAAATCGCGGGGGGGGTAACCACAAATTGATAATTCACTAAATACAATCAGGTCAACTTTTTGCTGTCGGGCAGTTTCTACAGCCGCTATAATCTTTTGTGTGTTGGCCTCAAAATTTCCTATATGATAGTTCTGTTGTGCAAGTGCAATTCTCATCTTTCAAATTTCAGTATTAAGTTTCAAATAACGTCAAAGTATAGAGGCTTAATGTAATTTGCCGCAAACATCGGGCTATGAACAAATTGATACTTGGGCTTTTGATCTTGTTGGGAATTTCAGGTTGCAGAAATATTAATGAACCCGATGTATCAGCTATAAAGATGGATTTGCAAACACAGAGATTTGAAAAAGATTTTTTTGCAATCGACACCTTGCAAATGGATGCTGCCCTTCAGCAATTGCATGAGAAATATCCTGGTTTTTTACAGGATTTTTTATTCAACATTCTGGCATTACCAGCCCCGCCAGACAGTAACGAAGTTGTAAAAAAGGAGGTCGTTTCATTTTTAAGAAGTTATAAGCCGGTGGCAGATAGTGCGGTGCAGGTATTTAAAGATTTCACCTTGGTTACCAAAGAAATTGAAGAGGGATTGAAGCATGTGAAATATTATTTTCCTCAATATAAATTGCCCCAAAAAATTGTCACATTTATCGGCCCGATCAACAGTTATGGTAATATTCTTACTACGGATGCTATAGCAATTGGATTGCAATTATACATGGGAGAAAATTACCCGTTATACCAGAGCGAGGCCGGGCAACAACTTTATCCTTTGTATATATCAAAAAGGTTTGCTCTCACTTATATAGCGGCCGGCTGTATTAAGAATATTATTAGTGATATGTACCCGGATAATAGTGCGGGAAGACCCATGGTAGAGCAAATGATAGATGCAGGAAAAAGACTGTACGTTTTAGACAGAATGTTGCCAAAAACGGCAGATACAATTAAGACAGGATATACAAAAGCTCAACTTAAAGGGAGTTACTCGAATGAAGCATTTATATGGTCGTTTTTTTTGCAGAACGATCTGCTTTTTTCAAACGATCCGGCAATTACAAAAGATTATATGACAGATGGACCTAAAACAGCAGTCATAGGCGAAGCGTCACCAGGCTTTATAGGTCAGTTTGTAGGTTGGCAAATAGTAAAAAAATGGATGGCGAATAATGACAAGATATCGTTGGAAGAACTGATGAATATGAACCCAAAAAAGATATTTGAAGAAGCTAAGTATAAGCCTAAATAACGCATGCCAAAGTGTGGAACTTACTCAATCAATTCATTTTAAAAGGCACAATCATTTCGAAAGAGGGAATGTTGACTTCGAAAACCTGCATGTTATTTTGGTTTTCCATAATATACTTACCAAACATTTTACCCATTTCGGTTTTTAAGTTACATCCGCTCACATATTGAAACTGCTCAGAGGGCGCAATTATTGGCTGTTGCCCAACAACACCCTCACCTTCCACTTCGCGATATTCTCCGTTACTGTCAAATATGTGCCAGTGTCGCCGGTCTAATTTTACGGAAAAACTGTTGTGATTTTCTATTGTGATGCGATAGGCGAACATATATTCATTATTGCCAGGATTGCTATAATCTGACTGATAAAATGTTTCAACACTTATTTGAACTCCTTCGGAAAGTTTTGTGATCATACAGGAGGGTTTTAGTAAAAATAATGAAAAATCCAAACCACTTGGATTAAGTAATGCAAAGACTTTACCACGTGATCTAATGAGATTAATCAGTCTTACAAACAGCAGTTTACTTCATTTTGTTTGATGTCAAATCAGTAAAATCCTCCAATTTTCATACAGTTTTTTTAGTGCCAAATACTACTCATGTTAAGTTTGAATTTTGAAAATGGATTTTAGTGGCCAGGCAATAAGTAACTTTTTCGTTTTAAAACAATCTTGCACTTTCGCCGTGATAGGCCAACCCCTACCTTTGTCGCACATTTTTTCAACCTAAATAAAAATATTCATGACAAAAATTGCAGTAGCAAAAGGCGATGGAATAGGACCGGAAATTATGGATGCAGTAATGCACATTTTTGATGCAGCCAACCTTCCCTTGCAATATGAATTGGTAGATATGGGGAAATGGGTTTTTGATAAAGGATACAGCAACGGCATGACACCAGACGCCCAAAGCACTATTGAAAAACTGGGGATTTTATTTAAGGGGCCAATGGAAACTCCCAAAGGCAAGGGTGTGAAAAGCATTAATGTTACTGCACGTAAAACATGGAATACTTATGCAAATAACAGGGTGTTTCAGTCGTTGCATGGGGTGGATACAGTTTTTTCAAAAGCAGGTATACCTATTGACATTACCATGGTTCGCGAAAATATTGAGGATACATATGGTGGAATTGAACATATGCTTACGCATGATGTGGCGCTAAGCCGCAGGTTTATTACAAAGCCGGGAAGCATGCAGGTTATAAAGTATGCTTTTGAAATGGCTAAGAAGAAAGGTACCCGCCGTATAACCTGCGGACATAAGGCTAACATTATGAAGTTAACAGATGGTTTATTTTTGGAAACCTTTTACGAAATAGCCAAAGAATATCCTGAGTTAAACGCAGATGATATAATAGTTGATGATCTTGCTATGAAACTGGTAGTGCGTCCACATGAATTTGATGTGATTGTAATGACCAATTTACAGGGAGATATCATCAGCGACTTGTGTGCCGGCCTGGTAGGTGGATTGGGGTTTGCACCTTCAGCAAACATTGGCGACCACATTGCCATTTTTGAGGCTGTGCATGGCACTGCACCAGATATTGCCGGTAAGAATATAGCCAACCCTACGGCACTGCTTTTAAGCGGTATTACCATGCTCAGGCACCTGGGTTTAATGTCGGGGGCAGCTACCATAGAAAATGCTTTGCTCTATACCCTTGAGCAGGGAGTGCACACCGGCGATTTTGGCGATAAGTCAAAACCTTCAGTAAACACTACAGACTTTGCTGAAACAATTATTGCCAATTTTGGAAAGCAACCAGAACACAATCCAAAGCCTATGCTGGCAGACATGCCTCCAACACCTACTTTGTTTTCCATAATAGAAAACTCCATGATGGAAAATGTTGAAACTTCGCAGGAAGTAATTGTGGGTGTAGATATGTTTATTGAAAGCAACCAACAGCCTACTTATGTTGCTGAAAAGTGCCTAAATCATACACTTAATTTATTTAAGCTGGTAACGATAAGCAACCGGGGAACACAGGTTTGGCCAAAGGGCAGCATTTTTACCAACCTCGTAAATACTTATGCATGCCGTTTTGAAAGTATTGGGGATGCACCTGTTACCCAGATTGATATTATTGAATTATACAAACGTCTTGCACAGGATTTTAAGGTATGTTCAACTGAGCTGTTGAACAGTTCGGATGGAAAGAAGATGTACAGCCTTGCACAAGGACAATAGACAAGTCTGAAATACTGTTGGTAATAAAAACACCCGCTTCAAATCATGGAGCGGGTGTTGTAGTTCAGACCTTACCTTGTTATGGTTTCTTAGGCATAACAGCTTTAGGGGGTTCGGTTTTATCGGCTTCTTCTTTTTTATTCTTATCTTTTTTACCTCCAAATATGCTTCTTAAAAAACCTTTCTTTTCTTTCTTTTCCGGTTCAGTTGTGACAGGTTTATCGGTAGCAGGGTTTGCTGGTTTTTCTTCAGTAGGAACCCCCGGTTTTACTTTCTCTTTGGGCAAGTCGCTTTCCGCACCAATTTCCTCAGGCACCGCATCCGAAGGAATGTTATAATCGTCAGAGCTGCCATTTCCCATATCTTCACCTTGCGCCCCCGGCGATACATTATTCGGATTATTCAGGTAGTCGTAAATAACATCGTTACTCATATTTTCAGGTTTCAAAAACTTGGCACTTTTGTCTATACCCAATGTTTTATCCTTTGAAGCTTTGCTGTAGAAGTATGCCCAAATGGGTAAAGCAGCCCTGGAACCCTGGCCAATATCCGTGCTGTTAAAACGAATAAATCGATCGTCGCAGCCTACCCAAGCACCGGCTAATAACTGTGGTGTATAACCCATGAACCAGGCATCGCTGTTATCGTTGGTTGTGCCGGTTTTACCTGCAATTTCTCCTTCTACATCATAACTTGCCATAGAACGCCCTGTACCATTATTGATCACATTTTGCATCATTAAGGCAACTGAATAAGCAGTTACTTCACTAATAACTTCCTTACGTTGGGCAGGTATAAAATTCTCCAGCACATTGCCATTTCTGTCTTCGATACGTGCAATCAATAATGGTTTGGAGTTAAAGCCTCTGCCGGGAAACATGCTGTAACCCTGCATCATTTCGTACAGCGAAATTTCGCAGCTTCCCAATGCAATTGATGGATAGGGTTCAATCTTGGTTTGAAGATTACATCTCTTTAAAAAATCAACGAAACGCTTGGGGCCTTCATTGCCATTACTGCCTAATTGTTTCATAATATAGGCAGTAGCACAGTTTCTCGACCATGTTAAAGCGGAAGCCATAGACATACTTCTTCCGGTACAGGTGGTGCTGGTAGCAGGTACCAGGCCATAAGTTCCAAAGTTTTGTTGTACATCCTGCACAGTAGTGTTTGGCGTAAATCCGCCTTCTTCAATGGCAAGGCTGTATAGCAAAGGTTTTATGGTTGAGCCTACCTGCCTTTTAGTATTGATGTTTACGTGGTCGTATTTGAATGTTTTAAAATCGATGCCGCCTACCCATGCTTTTATCTGGCCGCTTAATGGGTCCATAGCCATAAATCCTGCTTGTAACATCTGGCGATGGTACTTGATGGAATCAAAGGGCGTCATGGTAGTATCGGTTTCGCGACGGGTGTTCCATGCGAAAACCCTCATGGGCGTCTTCTTAAAAAATGTCTTTTTTATTTCATCATCATCCAGCCCGTCTTTTTTTAAATTCTTCCAACGTTCACTGGCTTTCATCGCAGCCTGTAATACATTATCATGTCCGTCCCAAACCTTGCCATTCTTAATATTGCTTTGCGAGTTCAATACTTTTTGCATGTAACTCATATGCTTACCCACGGCTTCTTCAGCATACAGTTGCATACGTGGATTAACGGTGGTGTAAATCTTTAATCCATCGCGATATAAATCATAATTATCTCCATTGGCCTTTGTATGTGCCTTACACCATTTCTTCATTTCCTCCCCCAAAACCATTCTAAAGTAAGGGGCAAGCCCGGCCGTTTCGTCTAGTTTTTTAAAGTTGATAACTATAGCTTTCCGCTTTAATTCTTCAGCCTCGGCTGGAGAAACAAATTTGTTACGCTTCATTTGATCGATTACAGTATTTCGGCGATCGAGGGCCAGCTTAGGATTGCGTCGTGGATTGTATAAAGTTGGAGCGTTTACCATGCCAATCATTACAGCGGCTTCTTCAACTTTAAGCCTGTCTGGCTCTTTTTGAAAAAAGGTTTTAGATGCATTCCTGATACCATACACGTTATCACTAAACGGTACGGTATTCAGGTAGAGCGTAATGATCTCGTCTTTGGTAAAATTTCTTTCAAGCTTTATGGCAATGATGCTTTCCTTAATTTTTTGAATGATGCGTTTTAATGGGTTGCGGCTATAATCGGTAAATAAGTTTTTAGCAAGCTGCTGGGTAATGGTACTGGCACCGCCATCTCTGCCCAATTTAACTATGGCTCTTGCCAACCCATACGCATCAATTCCACTATGTTCATAAAAGCGTTCATCTTCAGTAGCAACAAGCGCATGCACCACATTACTGTTGATGTCTTTAAACTCAACATTGGTACGGTCTTCCAAATAATATTTTCCCATCAATGTGCCATCTTCCGCAATAACCTCGCTTGCAAGTGAAGCTGAAGGATTTTCAAGATCTTCGATAGAAGGCATTTTGCCAAAGAAACCCCAGTTGGCAAAAAGTATAAGTAAGATGACAAAGCTAAAACTGATTAAAACCAATCTCCAGAAGATTTTGACCGGCTTACTTACAAAAGTTTTTTTCATATAATTATTAGATGAATGGGTTTATTTAATTGAGCTGTCGAAGCGTATAATTTTACAAATGAGAAAGCATTCTTATTAAAAGAGCTTAAAAATTATGCCTCGTTTGCAAAAGTTTTTGTGCTTCAAAAAATGAGATGCAAGATAGGATGGTTGACTAAAATTTTCCGGGAAATGCCTGCTGGATCAATTGTTTATAAGCAGTCATATCGAGGCTGGTTTTTAAGACTTCCAGGTTTTCGGAGCTTATTACAAGAAAGCTGTATTTATCAGCATTCAACCACGGTAAAATTCTACTGTTTGCTACCGGCCTAACCTGGTCAATATAATTAACCGCAGCATTTGCATCGCTAAACGGTCCCTGCAATACCAGGTTAAAACGTTCATCCAATTTTAACGACGACATTTCGATTGGCTTGTTATAGAATTTTTCCCTGTTAAACCTGTTAAAAGCATTTTTAGCTTCGCTAGCATATACCGGGTCAACCTTATCCATAACCACAATTACAAAGTGAGGATCGGCAGGTTTAAAAACAAAGTTTTTAACCACAATTACAGGTGCGGTTTTAACTACAGTGTCTTTAATAACAGGTTTTACAGGAATGCTAATTACACTATCTTTTTTAACAACCGGTGGAGTAACAATTTGGGCAGCTTTAGCTACTGTATCCTTTTTAACAGGTTTTACAGGAATGCTAACCACAGTATCTTTTTTAACAACCGGTGGAGAAACAATAGTAGCAGCTTTAGCTACTGTATCCTTTTTAACGGCTACTATAGGCTCTTCTTTTTTAGTTGTAACAACGGGTGGTTGTGCAACAAGTTCTACCTTTTTAGGAGCGATTACAATTGGCGAGGCAATGCTGTCCTTTTTAATAACTAGGGGGTTATTGGTGATAGCAGGCTTTTCAATTACAGCTATTTGCTGTTTAGGAGGAACATATCCTGTTGCTGTAGTGTCCTCGTTGCGGGTAACCTGTAGTTTGGTTAAATAATCTTCTATTTCGGCACGGCGATTTAATACACCAATCATGGTTTTTGCTTTCTCAGCCATGGGGCTGGTAGCAAATTGTCCCGACAGGTCTGTCAACACTTTTATAGCGGTAGAATCATCCTTTTGATTTACATAATAAATCGATTCGATGTAGAGCAATTGCGGTGTCCAGTAGCTGTTTCCATAAATGCTATCGGCTGCTTTTTTCTCTGCCCTGGCATTGGTAAAGTCGCCTTCAATAAACATATTGTAAATCTGCTCGTACTTTTTTGTAGCCGACTTTTTTGCAATTTCGTCCGGGGTTTTAAGAGTTGGATTTTTTAAGAGTTGGGCATACTTGCTGCTATCGTTACCATTTGTTAACTGAGTTTTATATGCCTCCGATTTTGATTTGTCGCCTGTTTTGGAATAGGCATATACCAGGTTAAATAACGCCTTTTCCTTATTAGCAGTGTTAGGAAAGCGTCTTAACAATTCTTCATACGCTGCTATAGCAGAGGGATAATCTTCCAATGATGATAAGAAGGTTTCGCCCAAAGTATTCAGGGCTTTCTCAATGTCATCGTTACTTGCATTTAGTTTTTCAGTGGTAAGTGGAACGCTGCCCAAAATGCTTTCATAAGATAAATCAGTAGGACCGGTTTTGTCTTCTGCCAAAGGCATATCAACAATATCCATATTGGAGCCACCTGGTCCCTGCTGGTTAACCGCCGAAATTCTTCTCCAGTTGTCAACGTTTGCACGCTGTCCCCATTTGGCTTTAAACTCGCTAAAGCCACGGGCTTTTAATGATGCGTTGTAAAAATAGAAGTCTGTGTTTTTTGAATTATCGCCAAACAAATCGGGTGCTTGTTTTTGTAATATGGCAGGATTGGATGATCCAAGCTCGTCTTCAGCCTTTACCCCTTTTAATTTGCGCAGTTCTTTAAGTTTACTTTTTATAATTGCATCGCGTTTATCAGGTGCAAGTTTTGCCAATGCCTGTAAGCTGTCTTGTGTATACACCGTCAGCTCATTTGCTGCTATAATTTTCAATGGTGGTTTTCTCAGCATCACCCTGTTTTTATCAACATCCAATTTTAAAGAGTTAATATCGGTACTGTCGTAAAAGTTACTAGCTGGTGTATACTTTTTTCGGTCGTAATTCATATCTGCCAGCAGCATGAATGACTCGCCACGCTGCCTCAGGTTGTTGTTTGATGATTTTACACTCCTGAGTAAAAGGTTTTGAGCAGCATCATAGTTTTTGCGATCCAGTTCAATAGTGGCAGCAGCGTAATAAATAATATCGCGATAGTTGATGTACTTATCTTTTTTAGCCATGTTCAACAAAGCATCAATGCTTTGTTGTGCATAATTCTTATCGTCGCCCTTGTTAAGTTTAAGCATGTTCAGCCTTGCATACACATCCATAACCGGGTTAATTGTATGCTTGATGCTGCGGTCGTAAAAGGTGGTAGCAAGGGCATTGTTTTGACTGCGTTGGTACATTTGCGCAATCAAATATTCCCATCTTGCTTTCTCGGGTTGGTCGTCAGCTTCAACTAAAGCATTTGATAAATAATGTGCGGCACTATCATACACATTTTGTTTATAAAACCAATAGGCTGTTACCTCGTTCAGGTCTGTCTGTAACCGTTTGGGAAAGTTTGGATCGTTCTTTAAAATCTCAATTAATCCGGCAGCTTCGGGCAATTCATTGTGCTCTATGTATGTGCGTATCTGCCAGATAAAACTTTCATTTCTACTTGGTGGACGGCTGGTTAATTTTTTTACAAGCCCTCTTTTTTCTTTGGTGGCGATACTGAATTCACCGCTTTCGTTGCTTGAGTTGCTGCCAATGGGTATATCGTATCCGCCTTCTTCTTTGGGTGCAAAGGCAAAATTTAAATATTGAAGTGACATGGTTGCCGAATCAAGATCGTTCCGGAACAGGTAGGCCTTACTCATTAGCAGGTACATATTATCCACCCAGTCGCTCCTTAAGTCGTGTAATAATATGCCAGCTGTTGCTTTGTAAATGACTGAATCCAACTCGCCCTTTTCACGGGAGGTTGTTTCAAGGTCGTAATTATAAAATGATAATAAGTCAGCATAATCATCCTGGAAGGAGGCTTTAGCCCTGCTGATTACATCATTAAGGCGATTATTGGCATTGAAGTAATAGTTGAAATGTGTGGTTGTGTTCTGCATGAGGCGCCGCCGCAGGGTAAATTTCTTTTCACCGGTTCTTTCTGAGGCAAGCTTCCTGTTTTCGTATTGGGTTGGTTTGTTTAGTTCTACTGCGGCACCCTGTTGTGCATGTGCTACCGCACACAGCATTACAAAAGCAATGATAGAAAAAAGGGATTTTATATATTGGTATTGAAATAATCGCATATTGACATTCAGTGTCTCCATAAGTAAATTAGTTGGCGTAGCCAACAATTAAGATAACCGCAAAAATGGTGAATATATTTTATGCTGCTAATAAATATATGCATGCTGGTTCAAAAATGAACTCTTTTAACAGGGCTATAAAATTTGATCTTCCTTCCTGCAATTGAGAAAGCCTACTGTTAACAGTTGTGATGATTACTTTTGTAATGTATTCAACAGGCGGATGTAAGGTGCAACTTACCTAATTCAAAAAAAAATATGTCTACAATTGATGCCAATTCTACACTTAAACGATTACGCAATCGTTATAGGTTGGTTGTAATGAATGATGATACTTATGAAGAAGTAGTCACTTTTAAATTGTCGCGATTAAGTGTGTATGTAGTGTTAAGCAGCATATTTGTTATTTTGGTAACAGTAACGGTAGCGCTAATTGTATGGACACCTTTAAAACAATATGTGCCGGGTTATGGCAGCCAGAGTGCCCGAAAAGAATTGCAGGTTTTAAAATACCGTACCGATAGCCTGGAGCAAAGCCTTCAGTTTAAAGATCAATATCTTAACAACCTGAAAAAGATTATTAGCGGAAATGTTAGAGCCAATTTAGATACTACCTTGCTCAAAGTTCCTAAACAGGAAGTAAGTAACGATTAACCCTTAAATGCCAACCTAATGTTCTCTACTAAAAAAAACAATTCTGTTATTGCCGGGGGCGGTACCAGTATTATCGGACAGGCAGTAACACTAACAGGAGATATAACCAGCACAGCAGACATTAGAATTGATGGAGTAGTAAAAGGAAATGTAAAAAGTGCTGCAAGAATACTGGTGGGAGCAGAAGGAGTAGTGGAGGGTGATTTGGACAGTTTACAAGCCGATGTAATGGGTTTTGTAAAAGGGAACATTAAGGTAAAAGAATTATTAAGTTTGAGAGAGAATGCTGTTATAAACGGAAATATGCATGTAGGCAAACTCCAGGTTGAACCTACAGTTGTTTTAAACGGCAATTGCTATATGAACTCGAACGTAGTAGTAGAAATGATGAAAGAAACACATGAACAACCCAAGATCCTCTCCAAAAAATAATAGTTTATTACTTAAATATGCAGGACTTACCATGCAATTGCTGGTAGGTTTGGCATTAGCCGTTTTCGCCGGTTTAAAGCTGGATGAATGGCTGCATTTTTCAACTCCCATATTGGTTTGGATGTTGCCCCTTTTGGTAATTGCGGCAATGATTTACCAGGTTATAAAGGATACTTCAAAAAAATAGCGATGTTTAATAAAAGTGTAACACCCCTGGTAGTTGCTTTTTTAGTAATAGGTATTGGCATATTTGTTTGCCGCAATTATTTGCAGCAACACAACATAGACTGGCAGGTACTTAGCGGCAGTAATTTGTTTATTTACGTAGTTACAGTGGTTTCTATGAACATGCTGAGCAGTGGCCTAAGTGCAAGTAATACACAACTTTTTTTACGCAAAGCTTATGGTGGAATTATGCTTAAGCTTTTTGCCTGTGCCGGTGCTGCTTTTATCTATATCCTCGTATCGGGACAGGGCCTCAATAAAAAGGCATTATTTATAAGTATGGGCCTCTACCTGGTGTATACTTTTATAGAGATGAGTGTCATCATGAAACAATCGCAACAGAAAAAGAATGGCTAAGCAAAATCACCCGTTGCAAGCCCTTGCTGACTATCTGCCTGATGGCACATTTGAAGGAGTTGCAGATTATATAAAAGCGCATAAAGTACACCTGCATATAACCCGCGAACGTAAAACCATTTTAGGAAATTATCGCAACGCCCACCGCGATAAAAACCACCGCATTTCTGTAAATGGTAACCTAAATAAATATTCATTTTTTATAACCCTGTTGCACGAACTGGCCCACTTGCTTACCTACGAAAAGCATGCGAATAAGGTGATGGCACATGGCCGTGAGTGGAAAGGAATTTTTGCCGATTTACTGGCGCAGTTTATTACAAAAAAAGTTTTTCCCCAGGATATAGAGAAAGAATTAATCAGCTCATTACACAACCCTGCAGCAAGTAGTTGTGCCGAAGATGGGCTGATGCGTATCCTTAGGAAATATGATCCTGCTACATCAGACAAACATGTACTGGTAGAAGAAATACCTGTAAACAGTTTGTTTAAATTGAAGGATGGAAGGGTATTTAAGAAAGGAGATAAACTTCGCAAAAGATATCGTTGCCAGGAAGTACAGTCGGCTCGAGTGTACTTGTTTAGCCCGGTGTATGAGGTGGAGAGGGTTGGAAATGAATAATGAAGTATGAATAATGAAGAAGAGAGAAGAAAGAATTTTGAAGAAAGAATACCATCTCATCCTGAAAACGGTCACATATCAAAACACTACACCTTCTCTTTCTGGATTTTATATAATGAATTCATGATTTCTTTCATCCGATAAATAAATAGGCCCCATTGGAATTAACCAATGGGGCTTATTTATTTTTTAATAATTATTATTGAAGAATAATTTTTTCAGTGCTTCTTCCTTTGTCGCTTTCAAGGGTAAGCGTATAAATTCCTTTTGCATATTGTTGTAAAGGAAGATCCAAATTTGTTCCAGCCTGTAGAGATGCGTGGTTTGACTGGTATAGTTTTCTGCCATAATTATCAATAAGCGAAATAGATACTTTGTTAAGCTGGCTACGAATTTGAACCGTAGTTTTTGTAGTTGCAGGGTTAGGATACAAGGCAAATAATGCAACGCCTTTAATTGATATTCTTACTACTGTTGAATAGCGGGCATTACCATCTTTATCAACTTGTTTCAGGCGATAAAAATTATAGCCTTCAAGTGTTTTGCTGTTGCTAAAAGTATATTGTTGAACTGCTGTTGCATTGCTGCCAGCCATTACTTTTCCCACTACCGAGAAAGTTGATCCGTTACTACTTCTTTCAATTTCGAAATAGCTATTGTTTACTTCGCTGCTGGTAGCCCATTTTAGCAATACTGCTGAATTGTTGGTTTTTTCAGCTGTAAAATTTAACCAGTTTACAGGTAGGGAGTTACAAGAAGAAGTGTTGATAGCAACAATTTCTGCGGTACTCAAAGCACCATTTGTTGTAAAAGCTTTGCCGGTCAGGCTATCTCCTGTGGTTAAGCTGATAGCGCCGTTATTACAAACGATAGTACCATTGAAAACGGAGAAATTATTGATGTTGACGGCACCTTCTACTTTCCAATATACATTTTTAGCCTGTGTTCCGTTGGTCAAAATCACTTTAGAGAACGTACTGGTATTTAAAGCGCCATTTATTTTTATAACAAAAACTGCATCAGCATTTCCCTGGGCATTTAAAATTACATTGCCCGTAAAAAATGTTGCCGCATTCATAAGATAAGTATGCGGAGTAAGCACAAGGTCGTTACCAAACTGTGCAGGATATAACAACTCAATATCAAAAGGAAGCGTATTCAGGTAGTTATATACTGTTAACAGATCAGCAGCACAGGCTGCGGTTGATAAATCTGGTTTTGGATGAATGGTACCCATAACCTGCAAAGCATCATAGCCGGTAGTTAAACCAACATTTGTTCCAACATCGCCGGTTACTTTTGTTACACCACTATTAGTAACCGAACCATTACCCGAAAAAATAGTGTAACAGGCAGTTGATCCCATTTCAGGGGCTACCGGGCCACGCAGGTAAGGACTTAAACAACCCGGAGGCGTATATCCCAACACCTGGTTGGTAGTTACTGCACCGGCAATTGATAGTGCCCTTCCTTCAAGCGTATCGTTTACGCCAATGTTAATTGCGGCATTGTGAGCAATAATGTTACCTCTAAAAAAGGTATTGCTGGCCAGGTTCACAGCTCCTTCAGTTTTCCAAAAAACATTGCAGGATTGCGCGCCGTTTAATAAAATAACTTTTGCATTTGCACCGCTGGAAAAAGCAGCTTGAATTTGGATTATAAACACGGCATTTACATCACCTTCAGCATTTAAATAAAGTTTTCCGTTTAAAGTGGTAACCGCATTTATTTTATAGTTGCCACCTTTAAGTGTATCGCCATTGCCAAGTAAGGGAGCCGGAAAAAAATTGGGAATTGAATTGTTTATCTGGTTGTAAGCAGCTAAAAGATCGATAGCCGCCTGCGCAGTTGCACCATCATTATCGTGCATTACACCATTTACATTGCCAAAGCCCGTGCTTGATCCACTATTGGTGCCAACATTGCCTGTTAAATGAGATGTGCCTGTATTGGTAACCGCACCTACTGTAGTAAATAATACAAAGTTTGCAGCAGTGCCCAAAACAGGGGGCTGGGCAAAAGTGGTGAGAGGAGCAGACAGTAATGTAACTGCTGTTACAAATTGGAGTAACTTTTTTGTCATAAATATTGGAGTTATCACGGATGATATTATCCGTTATGCAAAATTCAATGCATTTTGCATAACAATTGATGTTTATTTAACCAAAAAAGTTACACATATCACACTTTTTCAAGGTTGAGTTGTCTTCTGCGATTGAGTTGCTTGTAGAAAGAAGGAGTAAGGCCAGTATTTTTTTTAAACTGGTTTGATAAATGTGCCACACTGCTGTAGTGAAGTTTAGAAGCTATTTCTGTAAGATTAAGTTCGTTGTATAAAAGCAATTCTTTAACCCGTTCAATTTTATGTTCAATAATGAATTGCTGAATGGTAATTCCTTGTACTTCCGAAAAAATATTAGCCAGGTAAGTATAATCGTACTGAAGGTTTTCGGCCAGGTAATCGGAATAATTAATAATAGGAAGTTCGTCGGTATAATGTATGAGTTGTGTGACGGCATTTTTTATTTTCTCTATCAGGATGCTTTTTTTATCGTCCAATAATTCAAGGCCCGACTTTAAAAGGTTATTCTTGAGTTGATCCTGATGTTTAGGTGTGATGTCTTCCAGCAGTTCTACTGTACCCAATTGAACCATTAAATAAAGCAAGCCCAGTTTTTTTAACTCCTCTTCTACCAACATCTTGCACCGTAGACTTACCATGTATTTAATGTAGAGTTTCATAGGTTTATGGTAATTACCACCCTCATATTTATTAGGTTGAATTCAGTTGTTTTAGCATCCATACATCGCAGCCAAAATGGCCCGTGTTTCCTAAGGGACCATTTAGATAGTTGAAGCCAAAATTTTCATACACAGATACTGCTTTTCTTAGCTCGGGCATGGTTTCGATGTACACCTGTTGGTAATCATTTTCAGTGGCAAATTCAAGGCATTTTTCAATTAAAAGTTTGCCCAAACCTTTCCCCCGCGAAGCGGGAGATAGATACAATTTTACCAATTCGCAAGTGCCTGGTGGTAATCCGTTTGAAGGAAAAATTCCAGCTCCGCCTATAATTGTGTTTTCAGATTCTGCAACATAGTAAATGCTACCTGGCTGCTGAAAGAGGGTAAATAAATTGTCTGTAGTAGGATCATAAAATACCGTGCCCGGCTTATTAGCCCCAAATTCGGCTAATGCATTGCGAATGATAACTGCCAGGTGGGGATTGTCGGAAGGTTGGATGGTGCGGATTGTAAGGTTCATTTATTTCTTAAGCCTGCTTTTAATAAACTTGTTTGAACGTGAGTTAAATGCCTATGCCGTCATCCCGAACTCGTTTCGGGATCTCCTGGATTATGTAATGTTTTCCAGGGGATGCTGAAATAAATTCAGCATGACGGCTTAACAATGAATGAGCGCAATAATAAAAACTTTATCCGCTTCGGTCTTAAAGAATAATTTAAATGGGAATTTTTTGAAAGTAAACCTTCGGTAACCTTTATTAGAAACCAGGCTAAAAGCAAATGGATTGTTGCTTATCTTATTTTCAGCAATCCATAAATCATCTAAAAATCTGCTACAAACATCTGCAGATACTGCATCATACTAGGTAATTGTTTCTTAAATATCTACCCAAAATTCATGGCCATATAGCAATTGAAATTTCGGAAGAAAAATTTATTTGGTTCTTAAATGGCTTATCATTTTTTTCAATTCGTCTAAAGAATACACTTTTGTTTTCCTCAGACGAATTTCTCCCCAACGCTTATCTAATAAGGACGTTATCCTTTCATCCTCTTCAGAAATAACACTTTCAGGGCTTAAACTTTCCCACAATTTTTCGGCTACTTCTTTTCTTTCTTCATTGTGGAGTGCCAATAAGGCTTCAATATCTATGGCCATAATGTAATATTTGCGCTTTTACCAAATTACAAAAAAATCCCACCGTGTAAATGATGGGATTTATAAATTAAAAACTCACAACTGACAACTCACAACTCACAGCTCACAGCTCACAACAATCAACGAACAACCATCAACGTTCACTACGCCACCGCTTTCTTCACCAAATCAGCCGCTTCGCTCAATTGGATGGCACTCTGCACTTTCAGCCCGCTTTCATCTATAAGCTTTTTGGCTTCTACAGCATTGGTACCCTGTAAGCGAACAATTATCGGAATAGAAATATTGCCCATTTTATTGTAAGCCTCAATAACACCAGCAGCAACACGATCGCAACGCACAATACCACCAAATATGTTAACGAGAATAGCTTTTACATTCGGGTCTTTCATGATGATTTTAAAGCCTGCTTCAACTGTTTGTGCATTGGCAGTACCGCCTACGTCCAAAAAGTTGGCAGG
Organism: Chitinophagales bacterium; assembly: GCA_038211085.1. Lineage (GTDB taxonomy): Bacteria > Bacteroidota > Bacteroidia > Chitinophagales > Chitinophagaceae > Segetibacter. Next base: position 32,020 of record JBBQVY010000025.1, read on the forward strand.
CTCGCCACCGCTTAATTTAATCATATCCATAGTAGCCATGGCAAGACCGGCACCGTTTACCATACAGCCTACATTACCATCCAGTTTTACAAAGTTTAAATTGAATTGACCGGCCTCCACTTCGGTTGGGTCTTCTTCGTTTACATCACGCATAGCAGCCAAATCGTTGTGACGCATCAGGGCATTTTCATCCAAGCCCATTTTGCAGTCAACAGCAATTATTTTATCGTCGCTGGTTTTAAATAAAGGGTTTATCTCCAGCATGCTGCAATCCAAGCCCACGTAGGCATTGTACAAGTTGGTAACAAACTTTACCATGTTTTTAAAAGCCTCTCCACTCAACCCAAAATTGAAAGCAATTTTGCGAGCCTGGAAGGCCTGCAATCCGCCACCGGGATGTACCAGCTCTTTATAAATTTTTTCAGGCGTATTGTGTGCCACTTCCTCTATGTCCATACCACCTTCGGTGCTGTACATAATTACGTTTTGACCCTTTGCACGGTCCAGTAAAATACTCAGGTAAAATTCTTTTGTCTTGTTGGTATCACCATAATATACATCCTGCGCAATCAATATCTTATTTACTTTCTTGCCTGCTTCGCCGGTTTGAATGGTTACCAAAGTGCCACCCAATAATCCCTTTGCAATATTGGTTATATCTTCCAGGCTTTTGCCTACGGCTACGCCACGTTGTTCGCTTCCCCTTATCTTTCCCTTCCCCCTTCCACCTGCATGTATCTGGGCTTTTACTACGGCAAAATTATTATGGGTATCATTTTTAATTTGTCTGTAGGCTTCTTCGGCCGCCATAACATTATCAACTGCAATGCCTTCCTGAACCGGTACATTGTACCTTTTCAACAATTCTTTGGCCTGGTATTCATGCAAATTCATAAGCAAATATTTTGCGGCGAAGATAGTTGAATTACAAATTGATAAAAGTAAAATGCCGGTGGCTTTTGTAGCTTTTGTAAGTGAATTGGCCCGGCATTGTTTCTGGAAATAGCACCAATGGAGATGCCCGGAAATCTTCATCGATATTATCGATTGGGCGGGTGCATTTCAAATTGTCGCACCGTTTTTACCTCCCCGTCATTGGCAGGAACGAAGCAATCCCCAGCACTGTCAGGCCTCCGTGTCGGCTTGGGATTGCTTCGCCAAGCTTCGCAAGGCTCGCAATGATGCGACAATTTGAAATGCACCCGATTGGGCTTACTTCTACATAACTTATAAAAAAGATTTGCATATTTTAGGCAAGCCTAAGAAGCTGCTTAAATTTGTTTTGAAACTTTGATTTTGAAACTGGAGATGCCATATTTAATACAGATAAAGTGATTGCGACGCAACCGGGGATGCTATAAAAAACTTGGCTGGTACCCCAATAAATCGTTTTAAACAGCTTATAAGCCTTATGCCTGTTTTTGTTTTTATTACCATCTTAAACATCATCTTTAAATGCCTTCAAAAAATTTTATGAGCCGTCTCTTTTTTTTGACAACCTGTTTATTACTGTCATTTTTTGTTAATGTGGCGTTTGCCATCGACACCAATGACACAAGGCTTTTATGGCAACCTGCCATCAGCAAAAATCATATAGCCTTCATCTACGCTGAAGACCTGTGGGTGGCTAATAAAGATGGCTCATATCCGCAGCGCATTACCGTAAGCGATGGAAGTGAATCAAACCCTGTATTTTCTCCCGATGGCAGCATGATTGCTTTTACGGGGCAGTACGATGGCAATACGGACGTGTTTATTGTACCTGTTGGCGGGGGAGTTCCAAAACGGCTTACCTGGCACCCCGGTGCCGACCTGGTTCGCGATTTTACCCCTGACGGAAAGAAGGTTTTATTTGCTTCGCAACGAAATTCTTTCACCAACCGATACTTCCAGTTATTTACTGTAGATATAGCAACAGGCGCCGAAGAACAATTGCCCATTCCTAACGCCTTTTGGGCTTCGTATAGTCCGGATGGAAACAGCATTGCTTATACCACAATAGCGGACAGGTTTGAACAATGGAAAAACTACCGGGGAGGCACTATGAGCCGAATATGGATGTATGATACCAAAAGCCATAAAGTAACCGAAATGCCAAAGCCCGCCGGTGGCAGCAACGACTCTAAACCGTTATGGAAGGGCAATAAAGTATATTTTAGAAGTGACCGGAATGGTGAGTTTAATGTGTACAGCTACGACCCCTCTACAAAAGCAGTCAGCCAGGTAAGCAAATTTTCGGGCTTGCCGGTTTCAAGCCTTGAGGGCAGCGAAGGCGATATTATTTTTTCGCAGGCAGGATACTTACATATTTACAATGTTGCAAAAAATGACATCAACAGAATTAAAGTTGGCATTGCCGCCGACTTGCTTGATTTGCGGCCGCGATTTGTAAAAGGCGATCAATACATTCGGTCAGGCGACATCTCGCCTGCAGGGGCAAGGATAGTTTTGGACTACCGTGGAGAAATTATTACCCTGCCTGCACAAAAAGGGGATGCATTTAATTTGACCAATACTCCGGGTGTGCATGAAAAATTTCCTGCCTGGTCGCCCGATGGTAAGCACATTGCCTATTTCAGCGATGCCTCCGGGGAGTATGCATTGCACATACAAGGCCAGGATGGGCTTGGCGAGCCTAGGGCTTTTCCACTGAATGGCTCTGGTTTTTATGCCAACCTGCACTGGTCGCCTGATAGTAAAAAAATAGTGTTTGTAGACAATGGGCGTCGGTTGTATTTGGCAGATGTAGCCACGGGTAAAGTCCTGAAAATTGCTGAAGACGCCAATTATGTTCCGGGAGAATTTCGTGAGTTGTATGGTAGCTGGTCAGCAAATAGTAACCATATTGCCTATACTACCATTACCGAAACCAATTTTGAACGGGCATGGATCTATGCAATTGATGAGAATAAATCGTACCCTGTTAGCGATGGTTTTTCAAACGTAACTGAACCTGTTTTTGATCCGTCAGGTAAATACCTGTACCTGCTTGCCAGCACCGATGCAGGCCCGGTAGTCAACTGGTTCGATCAATCAAGCCAGGACATGGAGTCAACCAATTCCATCTACCTGGTCACCCTGCAAAAGCAGGTGTCGTCTCCCTTTGCAAAAGAAAACGATATAGAGGAATGGAAAGATTCTGCAAGTGCAAAGTCTGCTTCAAAAATGGATTCAACCAAACGAAAATTGAACATTGATTGGGAAGGAATTCAAAACAGGATAGTTCCCTTCCCCCTGGCAAAAGGCAGCTATAGTGCACTGGCTGTTGCAAAGGAAGGTGAGTTGTTTTATCTCTCCCGTTCCCCGCATAACGCTAGCCCTACCATGTTATACAACTATAGTTTAAAGAAGAAGAAAAGTGAATCAATTATGCCTGTAGACGGGTTCACCATTGCGGCTAAAGGCGAAAAAATGTTATACCAACTCAAAGGCAAATGGGGGATTACCGCCACCGGACAAAAACCGGGTCCTGATGCCATGATCAACACCGCTTTGCTACAGGTTAAGATTTCTCCAACAGAAGAATGGACCAACATTTTTAATGAGGCATGGCGGGTAAACCGCGACTATTTCTACGATGCAAACATGCACGGTGTTGATTGGGCAGGTATGAAGAAAAAGTACCAGGCAATGCTGCCCGATGTGGCCAGCAACAACGATCTATACCGGGTAATGCAATGGATGTTTAGTGAATTGTCGGTGGGTCATCACAGGTTTGGCGCTGCCGGCGACCGGCGGGTGAACCCCGATATTGTGCCCGGCGGATTGCTTGGAGCCGACTACGCCGTGAGTAACAATCGATATAGAATAAAGAAAATTTACGGCGGATTGAATTGGACCCCCGACCTCCGTTCACCTCTTACAGAGCCCGGTGTGGATGTGCAGGTGGGAGACTATATACTTGCAGTAAATGGCAACGAGGTAACCGCCGATAAAAATTTCTATAGCTATTTTGAAAACACCGCTGATAAAATCACTTTGTTAACCGTAGCCTCCACTGCCGATGGTAAGAATAAGCGGGTAGCTAAAGTGGTTCCACTTGCCAATGAAGGGGCGCTGAGAAATCGCGATTGGGTGGAAGGAAACATGAGAAAAGTTAACCAGGCTACCGATGGACAGGTGGCTTATGTGTATGTTCCCAATACTGCAAACGAAGGCCACGAGTATTTTAAACGATATTTTTTTCCGCAGGCAAACAAGTCAGCTATCATAGTTGATGAACGTTTTAACGGCGGCGGACAATTGGCCGATTATTACATCGATCTGTTGAAGCGTCCGGTACAGTCGTATTGGAGATACCGGTATGGTAAAGATCAAAAAGCCCCAAATGCATCTATACAGGGACCTAAAGTAATGCTGATAGATGAGACAGCAGGTTCCGGCGGGGATTACCTCCCCTATTTATTCAGGCAGGCAAAACTGGGAACCCTTGTAGGTAAAACCACCTGGGGAGGGCTTGTTGGCGTACTTGGCTATCCAGAGTTTATAGATGGTGGCAGTGTTACCGCACCCAACCTTGCTTTTTTTGACGACAAAGGTTTTGGAATTGAAAATGTAGGTACACCCCCCGATGTGGAAGTTGAACAATGGCCTGTCGATGTAATCAACGGGCACGACCCTCAACTGGAAAAAGCTATAGAAATAGTGATGGACGAATTGAAAAGGAATCCACCGAAGCAAAGGCCAAATCCAAATGTGCCAGTGAAGGTGAAGAAATAGGAGAAATAACGGGGTTCTCAAATTTTGCTGGTCAAGAACACCTTAACAGGCGTAGATGTA
>JBBQVY010000026.1:0-36101 GCA_038211085.1 Chitinophagales bacterium
TTGGCTGTATACATGCCACCACATGCCCCTGCACCCGGACAAGAATTCATTACTATTCCCTTAAAATCTTCTTCGCTTAGCGTACCGGCTATCTTTTGGCCAAGCGCTTCGAACGAAGAAATTATATTGAGATCCTGCCCCTTGTAACGACCAGCAGCAATGGTTCCGCCATAGACCATAATTGCGGGACGATTCAGCCTGCCCATAGCAATTACGGAACCTGGCATATTTTTATCGCAGCCAGGCAAAGCAATAACTGCATCGTAGTACTGGGCGCCACAAACTGCTTCGATAGAGTCTGCAATTACATCGCGGCTCACCAAACTATAACGCATGCCTTCAGTACCGTTGCTAATGCCATCGCTTACACCTATGGTATTAAAAATTAAACCTACCAGTTCGCTGTCCCACACACCTTGCTTAACCAGTTTTGCAAGGTCGTTCAGGTGCATGTTGCAGGTGTTTCCATCGTAACCCATGCTTACCACGCCTACCTGTGCCTTCGTAAGGTCGTGTTCGGTTAAACCAATACCGTATAGCATAGCCTGGGCCGCGGGTTGGGTTACATCCTGTGTGATGGTTTTACTGTATTTATTTAGTTCCATTATGCTAATTCTAATTGAGTAGAGTATGACTTTTCTATTACTAAATTCTTATAGGCCTGCTGGATAATTGCGCCTTTGGTATCTTTCCAATCTTTAATAAAACGCACTTTATCCAGTGATTCAAGGCCGATGACTTCGGCAGCCGTGCCACAGAAAAAAGCACTGTCTGCACCATGCACATCCGAAATTTTAATGTCTTTCTCCACTACTTCAATACCAAGTTCGCTACACAATTCCAAGACAGTAGCACGGGTTAATCCCGGTAGAATATTTCCTTCTTTTGGTGTATATAAAACACCATGCTTCTCTATAAAGAAATTAGCGCCCGGGCCTTCTGCTACATGATCATTCATATCGAGCAACAACGCTTCATCGTAGCCTTTTGCTTTTGCCTCCTGGCTGGCTAAAATTGAGTTTACATAATGGCCAGTTGCCTTGGCCTCAATCTTAAATGCTTTAGGGTTTGGCCTTTGAAAAGACGAGGTCATTACCTGCAACAATTTCTCACCCAGAAAAGGCTGCATTTGCCAGGTTTCAATTACAATGAATGATTCAGTGTTTACATTAAAACTCATGTTTGCCGGAGCGTACACCAGAGGACGGATATAGGCATCCTGTAAATCATTTCTTTTTAATACTTCATATGTTGCCTCAATCAAATCATCCACCTTCCAGGTAAAGGGCATATTCATTAAAACTGCTGAATTTTTAAGACGTTTGAAATGTTCCGTCTGCTTAAAAATTTTGGTTGCTCCGTTGTCAGTTTTATAAGAGCGAATGCCCTCGAATACAGCATAACCGTAATGGAGCGACTGGCCGTAAAAATCAGTTTTGCCTTCGGAAGCTTTTACAAACTCGCCGTTGCAAAAAATGATTGTATCGTTATTGAAATAATTACTCATGTTATTTTTTTATGGTTCCTGCTTCAGCCTCACCCTCGGTCCCTCTCCTTGCGGAGAGGGAGGCCAGGCAGTTTCATTCTATTTGGCTTTTGTAATAACTCTTCGTTATCATTTCTACTTTCAATTTTCAATGGTCTTCCTTTCTTTAGTAACTACTATTTGTCACCTTCTCTCTTCTGTCAACGGCCATGTGTACAGACAGGTCGCGTTGCTGAAAAGACAGGTCGCGACCTGTCCCTACAATTAAATGATGGTCGATTTGCTGATCATCATATTTTCCCTGTTGGTTTTTGAGGGTATTCTGTTTTCGACATAATCAGTTACAAGATCTCCTACGGTTGTGGTTGAATAATTGTTGATCGGGTCTATATCCTTTGTATAAAATCCGTTGTTCAACGTCCAGTCAACGGCTTCGCGAACCAATTCAGCTTCTTCATTCATTTCAAAATAATCGAGCAACATTGCAGCAGATAATATGGAACCTACCGGGTTGGCAATATTCTTATTTGCCGCTTGAGGGTAGCTACCATGAATTGGCTCGAACAATGCCATGTTGTTGCCAATGGACGCAGAAGGCAACAGACCCAATGAACCGGTAATTACACTGGCTTCGTCGCTAATGATATCGCCAAACATGTTCTCAGTTAAGATGACATCAAACTGTTTTGGGTTAACAATAATCTGCATGGCAGCATTGTCAACAAACATGTAATCCACTGTAACATCAGGGTATTGGGCACACATTTCTCTTACCACCTTGCGCCACAACCTGGATGTTTCCAGCACATTTGCTTTATCAACCAGCGTTAAAACCTTTCTTCTTTTTTGGGCAGCTTTAAAGGCAAGATGTGCTATTCTTTCAATCTCTTCAACATTATATGTACACTCATCCGAGGCCTGTGTTTGGGCTTCGTTCAATTCTTTTTTGCCGAAGTAAATTCCACCGGTCAACTCACGGTAAATGGTAAAGTCAACGTCTACAAGGCGACTGTTTTTTAAGGGAGATAAATGCTGCAATGAGGCGTATGTAGTAACGGGGCGTATGTTGGCATACAGGCTTAATGACTTTCTGAGTTTAAGCAAACCTTGCTCAGGTCTTACTTTGGCTGTCGGGTCATTATCATACTTTGGATCGCCGATGGCGCCAAATAAAATGGCATCGGTAGCCAGGCAATTTTCAAGGGTTTCGTCGGGTAATGGGTTGCCGGTTTTATTAATGGCATCTGCACCCATTAAACTGTACGAATACTTAAAACTGTGCTTGAACTGGCGGGCAATTCCATCCAATACTTTTAAAGACTGGTGGGTTACCTCCGGGCCAATTCCATCTCCAAATATTACTGCTATTTTCTTGTTCATGTTGTAAAGTAAAAAGGTCTATGGTCAATCGTGAAAGGTGAAACGTGAAAGGTCAATAGTCAAAAGGTTTAAACTGCTAAAAATTTCACGCAAAGAAATCGAAGGAGCAAAGAGGCATAGAAGGATCAGTCTTTCTTTGCGGCTTTGCGTTGTATTTCTTTGCGGCTTTGTGTGAAAAAATATCGCATTTTTACTTTTTACTTTCTTCATACTCCTCAATCTCATCCCTTACACTTATTAAATAATCAATATCGTCGTAGCCATTTAACAGGCAGGTTTTTTTATAATCGTTTATATCAAAAGTTTCCTGCTGGCCGGTAGAATCAATTATTATGGTTTGCTCCTGCAGGTTTACTGTTAAGGTTGCTTCGTTATTCAGTTCAAAAATCTCATCTAAAAATGCATCACTTACCTGAACCGGAATGACCCCATTGTTTAAAGCGTTGTTTTTAAAGATGTCGGCAAAAAAGCTGGAGACAATTATTTTAAATCCAAAATCGAGCAATGCCCAGGCTGCATGTTCTCTTGATGAACCGCTACCAAAATTTTTACCTGCAACCAGAATCTGCCCGCTGTATTCGGGTTTGTTTAACACAAAATCAGTCTTCGGTTTTGTATCATCATTGTCTATGTACCGCCAGTCGCGAAAAAGATTTTTTCCAAATCCATCGCGGGTGGTAGCCTTTAAGAAACGTGCAGGAATAATTTGGTCCGTGTCCACATTTTCAATGGGCAAAGGATAGAACCTGCTGTGTATGATGTTTATTTTTTCCATGTTCCAATCCCTAAAGGGAAGTAATATTTTAATTAATTATTCTGTCTATAAGTATCTAATCCGAGCCGTCATGCTGAATTTATTTCAGCATCCCCTGAAAAATTGCTTACCCATTATCCAAGGGATTCCGAAACAAGTTCGGAATGACGTTATTACCCAAGCCGTCGTGCTGAATTTATTTCAGCATCCCCTCTGTACAAACTTCACCCATTGTCCAGGAGATTCCGAAACAAGTTCGGAATGACGTTATTACCCAAGCCGTCAAGCTGAAATTATTTCAGCATCCCCTGTACTTACTTCACCTATTGTCCAGGAGATTCCGAAACAAGTTCGGAATGACGAATACCAAGTCCCACTTCGGGGGATTTAGGGGGCCAATTCTCTCACATCCGTCACTACTCCCGTTAAGGCTGCGGCGGCTGCTGTTAATGGACTTGCCAATAATGTTCTTGCTCCGGCACCCTGCCTGCCCTCGAAATTGCGGTTGCTGGTGCTCACACAATATTCTCCGGCTGGTATCTTATCCTCGTTCATACCCAGGCATGCACTGCAGCCGGGTTGACGAATTTCAAATCCGGCCTCGGTAAAAATTTTATCAAGGCCTTCTGCATACACTTGCTTGGCCACTTGTTGCGAGCCAGGCACAATCATCACTTTTACATTTGGATTTTTCTTTTTGCCTTTAATAACACCGGCCACCAAACGCAGGTCTTCAATACGTGCATTGGTACAACTGCCTATAAAAACATGCTGTATAGGTGTACCCAACAATTGCTGTCCGGAGTGCAGGCCCATGTACGCCAAAGCTTTTACCAGGTTCTTTCTTTCGTTTTCGTCTGTTATAGCTTCGGTGGTGGGTAGCATAGCATCTATAGCTATACCCAAACCGGGGTTTGTACCCCAGGTAATCATTGGCTGAATTTCGTTGGCATCTATATTCAGCTCAAGATCGAATGTTGCATTGGGCTCGCTGTAGAGTGTTTTCCATTCAGCAAGTTTTTTATCCCATTCTTCGCCTTTGGGGGCAAACTCTTTTCCCTTAATATATTCAAAAGTGGTTTCGTCGGGGGCAATCATACCACCACGTGCACCCATTTCAATGCTCATGTTGCAAATGGTCATGCGGGCCTCCATGCTAAGCCCTCGAATAACCGAACCGGCGAACTCCACAAAATAACCGGTTGCGCCTGCGGCAGAAATTTTAGCAATAATGTACAGCACCAAATCTTTTGAAACCACGCCATTATTTAGCGTGCCTTTAATGTTGATGCGCATGCTTTTGGGTTTTGTCTGCAACACACATTGCGAAGCAAAAACCATTTCCACTTCGCTGGTGCCAATGCCGAATGCAATGGCACCAAAAGCGCCGTGAGTGGAGGTGTGGCTATCACCGCAAACAATCGTTAAGCCGGGCTGTGTTATGCCCAATTCAGGACCTATGATATGTACTATTCCCTGGTATGGATGTCCTAAGCCATACAGTTCAATATTGTGATTGGCGCAATTTTCAATTAGTTTATCAACCTGAAATCTTGATAGGTGGTCGGCAATAGGTAAGTGCTGATTTATGGTAGGCACATTATGATCGGCTGTGGCCACCACCTGTTTTGGACGGGCTACTTTTAACCCTCTTTTTTCAATGCCGCTGAATGCCTGCGGACTGGTTACTTCGTGTATAAAATGTTTATCGATATACAATACAGACGGACCATTGGGTATGGTTTTTACCACGTGACTGTCCCAGATTTTATCGAATAATGTATTTGCCATAACCTCACCCTCGTTTCCCTCTCCTTGCAAAGGAGAGGGAGGTCGGGCATTTTTTATTTGTTGAACAATATATTTTTACTTTTCTGCATTTGTAGATTCTTGAACCACAAAGACCCGAAGACACTAAGATTCACTAAGCTTTGTGCAACTTTGTGTTTTTTGTGCCTTGGTGGTTTAAATGTCGAGACATGTTTTTCCGTACAAGTGAGTGACCCCGCAAAAATGACGGGGCAGGCAGCAACGATGTTTAATAGCACCACTACTGCCGGCCTCCAAATCCTACAACACCATTTCTGAAATACCCTTGTTGTACTCCTTGTAATGATGCGCTAACAGGTTCAAATCTTCTTCTTTTACTTCTTTCTTTTCGTCGGCTACTTTTAAAAAATCCTGGTATAAAACATCAATATCGTTGCGGGTAAACGAAAACCCAAGCTTTTGAAAACGATGCGCCAAAGCACTTCGTCCGCTACGTGCCGTTAAAATAATTTTACTTTCTTCTGCCCCTACATCTTCAGGGTTTATCGTTTCATAAGTGCTGGCATCTTTCAAAAACCCATCCTGGTGAATGCCGGAGGAATGAGAGAATGCATTACCGCCAACAATTGCTTTATTTGGCTGGACCGGCATACGCATGGTTTCGGCAACCAGGCGGCTCATAGGGTTCAATAATTTTGATTGAATATTGGTATAAAAATTAAGGTCTTTGTGTTGTTTAATAATCATGGAAACCTCTTCCAATGATGTGTTTCCGGCTCTTTCTCCCAGGCCATTAATGGTACACTCTATCTGGCGGGCTCCGGCAATAACACCTGCAATGGAGTTGGCGGTAGCTACACCAAGATCGTTATGGCAATGACAAGAAATGATGGCTTTATCAATATTTGGAACATTGTTTACCAAATAAGCAATTTTTTCGGCGTACTGGTAGGGAAGGCAATACCCTGTGGTATCGGGAATATTAACCGTAGTAGCCCCGGCTTTAATAACAGCTTCAATAACACGGGCCAGGTAGTCGTTATCGGTACGGCCAGCATCTTCTGCATAAAACTCTACATTATCTGTATAATTCCGGGCCCACTTTACACATTGGATGGCGCGGGCTAAAATATCCTCCCGGTTGCTGTTAAATTTTGAAACAATGTGAGAATCTGAGGTACCAATGCCAGTGTGAATACGTGGACGTTTGGCATATTTTAAAGCCTGCCCGGCAACCTCAATATCTTTTTGAACAGCCCTGCTTAATCCGCAAACAACAGCGTGCTTTATTACTTTGGAAATTTGATCCACCGATTCAAAATCGCCGGGGCTGGAAATGGGGAAACCTGCTTCAATGATATCAACCCCCAACTCTTCCAGTTTAAGGGCAATCTCTACTTTTTCGCCAGTGTTTAATTTACAACCGGGCACCTGTTCGCCATCGCGGAGTGTTGTATCGAAAATGAAGACCTGGCTGCCGTTCATAACCATTGATTTATATGAAAAAAAGGTGTTGTTATTTTTGACCCTATCCTTAATTTGAAAGCCAAACTACCTTTAACTTCGAAAGTATTGCATAACAACTGCAGGTAAATAAGAAAGTTGAAAGCGTTTTACAAAGACAAAATCCACGAAAACCCGCTGAAACACAATACAGTACTGAATTTTACACCTTAAAAACTACGATGCCCAACCAGTCTACAGATGCCCTTTTTCAACTAATTCACTCTTTAGAGAAGTCGGAAAAGCGAAATTTTAAACTGTATGTGAAGCGAAATACGGATAACGATGAATTGAAGACTGTTCAGTTATTTGATGCACTTGACAAGATGGATTTGTACGATGAGGAAGGATTGCTGAGCCGCAACCCATCTATAAAAAAGCAGCAACTATCTAACATAAAGGCCCAGTTAAACAAGCAATTAATGGCCAGTCTTCGCCTGTTAAAAAGCCAGGACAACATTGCCATACAGCTACACGAGCAATTGGATTTTGCACGGATATTATATGACAAAGGGCTGTACATTCAAAGCCTGCGGACACTTGACCGGATTAAAGAAAATGCCCAGCTAAACAACCAGGTAAGCCTGATGGTAGAGGTGCTTTTTTTGGAGAAAAAAATAGAATCGCTGCACATAACCCGCAGTATGCAAAACAAGGCTGATGTATTAACCGCCGAAGCCGATGCATTAAACATGAGGGTGTTGCACATTACACAATTGAGCAACCTTGCATTGCGCCTATACAGTTGGTTTATAAAAAATGGCCATGCCCGTAACCAGGCCGACGAAATTGAAGTCCGCCGGTTTTTTCAACAGCACCTATCGTTCGACCCCGAAAATGTAGAGGGCTTTTACGAGAAATTGTACCTATACCAAAGCTATTGCTGGTATGCCTTTATACGCCTGGACTTTTTAATGTATTACCGCTATACGTACAAATGGGTAGATCTTTTTGAACGCGAACCCAATATGATTACCATTGAAACCGCCCAGTACATTAAAGGGATGCACAATTTGTTAAGCGCTCATTTTGACTTGCAGAACTATAAAAAATTTGATACTGACCTTAAAAAGTTTGAGGACTTTGCACAAACACCATTGGTGGTTGACAACGACAACAACCGCATTCAAACCTTTGTATACCTGCACCTGGCCAAGCTTAACAAGCATTTTATGCAGGGTACTTTTACTGAAGGCCTGCAACTGGTTCCGGAGATTGAAGCTAAACTTAAGGAATACACATTGTACCTGGACCGGCATCGCGTACTTGTATTTTATTACAAATTAGCCTCCTTGTATTTTGGCAGTGGCGATAACGATCGGGCCATTGATTATCTTAATAAAATTATTAACTGGAAAGTTGATTTGCGGACCGACCTGCAATGTTATGCCCGCCTGTTGCACCTTATTGCGCATTACGAGTTGGGTAATACAAGCATACTCGAATACCTGGTTAAATCAGTATATCGTTTTATGGCCAAAATGGAAAACCTAAGCGTGGTAGAAGAAGAAATTTTTAAGTTTATCAGGAGCACGTTCCATTTATCTTATAGAAAACTAAGGCCAGAGTTTGAGCAGCTTTTAAACAAATTAAAAAGCTATGAGAGCAACCGCTACGAAACACGGGCTTTTGCTTATCTCGACATAATATCGTGGCTGGAAAGCAAGGTGCGCAACGAGCCGGTTCAGAAAGTAATTCGCGATAAATTTTTAATGAAGGTGGAGAAGGAACATATCAAAACTGCGCATCTTTAATTACAATTCTAATTGTGTAGTTGGTTGAAATTTGCGCGAAATTTTGGGTACCGGCTTTGGGTTATTAATGAATCATTGTTGTGTTATGTAAATTCCGATATGTCGGAACTCCCTTGTACGGTAGCAATCTTTAGCAGCTATTTAATAACCTGTAAATCTTTTGGTTTTTATACTCACTCAATTCAATCTTAATCCGGTTGTAACCCTCAATTGTAATTGACCATAATTGTTAGTTGGTCATCTGCAACATAATTGCCCAATAATTGGTTTGAAGGGATGGATACTGTTGCATTGATCATAACCATTTCATCGTTTCTCTCACCTTTCTCCTGTTTTAGAGTGTAACAATGTAATTGTAAATAGCTTTTACGGGTTTGATTGCTAAGTTTCATTTCCAGGGGAAAAATAATACTATACATGGTGTAACTACTGCCCACTATCTGCAGGTTAGCAATATGGATGGAGGCAGAAAAAATGGCTGTGTTATTATTGACCAGAATCAATCGCTCCATGGCTGGTTGGGTCTTTATTACCAGGTTGGTTGACAATATATTTTCGGCAGCATTTGCCTTGCCCATTTCAAGGTTGGTACCTACGGGATTAACTATGGTGGCAGAAGCCGTTGCAAATGTTTTTTGCTGGCTTGTTGCCTCTAAAGCTAATAGTAAAAAAATGGATAGTATCGGCAATTTATACATTCCAAAAATGACCGGATTTTTAGGGTACTGATCAATTGGAAAGATGGCAAGCACTGTTACAATGTTGCTTTAAGGATGATAGAAAACTATTAATAAATTTTGTTCTACTAAAGCAGCCATTTGCTGGTCAGGTCACGAAGAAGCAACTCCCTTATCTTTGCGGCTTTCAAAAATTTGCTATCATGTTTAATAAAAGAAGTAAGATAAAGAGCGTGTTGGCCAGTAACGACATAGGCCAGGAAGTTACCGTTATGGGTTGGGTGCGAACCTTTAGAAATAACCAGTTTATCGCAATTAATGATGGCAGTACTAATAATAATTTGCAAGTAGTTGCGGAGCTTGGCTTACTGGATGAAACAACCTTGAAAAGAGTTACCACAGGTGCTTCTGTAAAAGTACACGGTGAAATTGTGGCATCCTTGGGCAAGGGTCAGAAAGTAGAAGTAAAGGCAAAAAACATTGAAATACTGGGTGACAGCGATGCAGAGAAATACCCGCTTCAACCAAAAAAGCACAGCCTTGAATTTTTACGTGAGAAGGCGCATCTTCGTTTTAGAACCAACACATTTGGATCTGTTTTCAGAGTAAGGCATTCGCTGGCTTTTGCCGTGCATAAATTTTTTAATGATAGGGGCTTTATCTACCTGCATACGCCCATCATCACTTCGTCTGATGCTGAGGGTGCCGGCGAAATGTTTAGGGTAACTACATTGCCTTTCGATAATCCTCCACGCAACGACGACGGAAGCATCAACTTTAAAAATGACTTTTTTGGAAAAGGCACCAACCTAACCGTAAGTGGCCAATTAGAAGGCGAATTAGGAGCGATGGCTTTTAGTGAGATATACACTTTTGGCCCAACCTTCAGGGCCGAAAATTCCAACACAGCAAGGCATCTTGCTGAGTTTTGGATGATTGAACCAGAGATGGCTTTCAATGATATTGAGGACAACATGAACCTGGCAGAAGAATTTATAAAATACCTGATTGGCTACGCCATGGAGCACAACAGGGAAGACATTGAGTTTCTGGACCAGCGGCTTACAGAAGAAGAAAAACAGAAGCCACAGGCGGAGCGCAGCGAACTGAGTTTGATTGATAAGCTGGAGTTTGTACTCAACAATAGTTTTGAAAGAATAACTTATACTGATGCAATAGATATTTTGCTGGAAAGCCCGGCTTATAAAAAGAAAAAATTTACCTACGATGTAAGCTGGGGCATAGACCTGCAAAGCGAACATGAACGCTACCTGGTTGAAAAGCATTTTAAAAAGCCGGTGATCGTTACCGGGTATCCCAAACAGATTAAGGCTTTTTACATGCGCCAAAACGATGATGGCAAAACCGTTGCAGCTATGGATATTTTAGCACCCGGCATTGGAGAGATCGTAGGCGGATCACAAAGGGAAGAAAGGCTTGAAAAACTGGAAGAAAGAATGAAAGAAATGCACATACCAACAGAAGACATGAGCTGGTATTTGGATACCCGTCGCTTTGGAACCGTACCTCATGCTGGTTTTGGATTGGGTTTTGAACGCATGGTACAATTTGTTACTGGCATGACCAATATACGGGATGTGATAGCGTTTGCAAGAACGCCTAACAACTGTGAGTTTTAAAAAGCCCCCCCAAATCCCCCGAAGGGAGATTTAAAAAACGCCTGCACTTACAGATGTTTCTGTTCAAAAGAGATTTTTAGAATTTCGGTTTTGTTATTTAAGAGAAGACCTTATATTTGCAGCCCCGAAAGGGAAGGAGGTGCGGTAGCTCAGTCGGTAGAGCAAAGGACTGAAAATCCTTGTGTCGCCGGTTCGATCCCGGCTCACACCACGAGTAACATTTAAAGGCCTAGTAAATCAATGATTTACTAGGCCTTTTCTTTTAGGGTCAATAAATTCACTATTTACTACTTTCCGCATTTGGTACTGGCAAATATTGATATTTATGGTCGTTCATTTTACACTGTCAATCTGATTTTGTTTTGCAAACTCAAAAACTGACAATCATACTTTGCTAGCTATTGTCGACGCTTTATTATAAAATAGACAACAAACTCCTTGTCCGTTTTTGACACGTCGGTGTCCTTTAAGCAACAATTTATCTACACATATTTGTATAGTCTTTCAACCGGGGCTGATATATTGGTCATTCGAATTTGTACTATATCAATTCCGCGAAAGTGAAGACAATCAATTCATTTTTAATTATAACTACAACGTTCTTATGTCAACAGAAATTTTGTTTGTAAAAAATATGGTGTGCCATCATTGCATTCTTGCTGTACAGAATTTACTTAACGTTTTTGCAATTCCTTACCAACAGGTTATTGCTGGT
Organism: Chitinophagales bacterium; assembly: GCA_038211085.1. Lineage (GTDB taxonomy): Bacteria > Bacteroidota > Bacteroidia > Chitinophagales > Chitinophagaceae > Segetibacter. The sequence continues at coordinate 11,680 of JBBQVY010000026.1, forward strand.
GAGGTCCATTTGGCCCAAAAACTAATCCCTGAAAGCCATAACCTCTTGTCTTCGCAATTAAATAACATTGGGCTTGAACTAATGGATAATAACAGAAGCGGTATGGTTGAAAAAATAAAGCAATTAGTTATAAGAAAAGCCAGGAATGAGGTAAGTGAAGAGGAAATTAAAATGAAGCTATCTGCGTATTTATCGCAGCACTTGTTTCATGAATACACTTATTTGAGTAGTTAGCTAAGTTCCGCAGTAAAGAAATTTCCGAAACCCAAAATTGTGGAAATCTTCAACAAAGTCATGTAACAATAGCCGCTTTGTCCCGCTCTAATTTCGACCTATCAAATCAACAATAGAACAACAACAATGCAAATAAAAATTCAGAACAAAATGACAATTAGAAAAACCAATCATCAAAGTGCGAAAGCCAACTGGACCGCGTAAAATGTAACTGCTGTAGTAGTTGCAATTGCAAAAATTTCGGCCAGCATTAACTCCTTATCTACAACAGGCTACTCTTTATGGTTGCCTGTTTATACTATCAATTTTTAAATTCTTAATCATGAAAAAGTTATTCATTACAAGTTTTCTTTTGTTCACCGCTTTCGCATCGAATGCACAAGTTGATACCTCTACAGTAGAGCAGTATTGCCAGGTGATTGCTACACCACGTTTGTTAAGTAATAAAGTAACCATTGATCTAGACTTTGGTGAAGAAAAAAGTTTTTGGCGGGACGAACGCCTTAAAACTTACGATGGCAAGTTGAAAAAGTTCAATACGATTATAGATGCACTCAATTACATGGGCCGGTGCGGTTGGATTTTTATCAATGCTTACCCGGTTAAGTACGGTACTACCGACATATACCATTTCGCATTTAAGAAGTCTTTTCCTAAAACAGAAATGGCCGAAAAGGAAGTTGTCCGTTTTTGACATTCTGCTGTCCGTATAAGCGCTGAAAGCCGCTATAGCTTTGTAATTGAAAAAAATAACTAACTCATCACAAAAAATTATAAAAAATGAAAACGAATAAATCCCTCTTTTTTGCTTTTGCTTTTCTTTTTATGGCACTTCGTGCATTTTCACAAAGTGGCTCTGATAAAATTGTTGGTGTGTATTGGAGCCCTGAAAAAGATGCGAAGATTGAAATGTATAAGCAAGGTGCCCAATACTTTGGCAAAACAATTTGGTCTGCAACTGCCAGGAAGGACGTGAATAATCCTGACAAGGCATTAAGACAAAGAAACCTTCTTGGACTGGATCTTCTAACCAACTTCAACTATGAAGACGGCTTATACAAAAATGGAAGTGTATATGACCCGAACAATGGCAAGACGTATAGCTGTAAAATTACTTTTGATGGACCTAACCTTAAAGTGCGTGGTTACATCGGCTTGTCTTTGTTTGGAAGGACAGAAATATTTGAAAGAATAAAATAGGATATTTTATAGCTCCTACGATTTAAAAATAGGAATTAGGCGCCCAGGTAATAAAGGCTTAACAAGGCCGAATAGAACGTCTGCAAGTACAAGTGAGTTCCGATAGAGCGGAATTAAAATAACACAACAATGTTGAAAGGAGTTACATAGCTGGTTCCAAACAATGATGCCCTTTGTTCAAATCCGTTTCTTTTGCATAGGACATAATTTATTCAGTGCCTTTTAATTCAACGGCCAGAATAAGCAGGATCGAAATCACCTCTTCATTTAATAATCTTTTAAATTATGAACCTAAAATTTAGCAGGCTTCGCCTGCCAGCCATTGTATTGCCTTTACTGTTCTGCTCACTCAGCATGAAGGCGCAAACAAGCGCATTGGATCAATACATTGAGGAAGGACTAAAAAGCAATTTGGTAATTCAACAAAAAAACATTGATGTAAAAAAAGCATGGTACTCACTAAAGAATGCCGGGAGCCTTTTTCTACCAACGGTTTCGCTACAAGGTACCTACCAAACCGGGGCTGGTGGCAGAAGCATATCGTTGCCTGTGGGGGATCTGATGAATCCTGTTTATACTACGCTCAACAAATTGACCGGAAGTGAAAAATTTCCACAGATCAATAATGTTGAGCAGGACTTTCTTGCGAGCAATTTTTACGATGCAAAAATCAGAACCACCATTCCTATCATTAATACCGACCTGAAGTACAACGAAAAAATTCAACAGCAAGAAGTGGCATTTAAAGAACTTGAAGTTGAAGGATTTAAACTGGAGTTGGTTAAGAAAATAAAAGTGGCGTATTATAGTTATTGCAGTGCGTTAAAAGTAGTTGGCGTTTATGAAAGCGCATTAGTACTTGCTAATGAAAACTTACGGATAAACGAGCGGCTACTTAAAAATGGTAAAGGATTACCTTCTTATGTGTTGCGTTCGCAGAGTGAGCAGGAGAATACCAGGGCAAAAATTACTGAAGCAAGAAAATCTGCAGAGAATGCAAAGCTCTATTTCAATTTTTTAATCAACCGGGATAGCGAAAGTAGCATTAATGTATTCTCTCCCCTGACAGAAGAATTCAATAAAGCAGTTTCATTATTACTGGCAGATGCAGATGTTTCCGGTCGACCAGAGTTAAATGCATTAAAGGAATTGGTAAAACTGAACAGCATTGTTATAAGGATGAATGAAAACTACAGGAAGCCTAAAATAAGTGGGTTTGTAGATATCGGTTCACAAGCAGAGCGCTTTAGAGTTGATGCTACATCAACCTATTATAATGCAGGTGTTCAACTGGAAATACCGCTCTTTAATGGCCATAGAAATACAATCAAGATTGAGCAGGCCCGGCTTGATAAACAGAAGGCAGAGCTTAATCTCAATTATACAGCTCAACAACTTTCTTTATCTGCCACATCAATAAAAAATAACCTTACTGCAGTTTACCAGAGTTACATATCGGCTTTAAAGAGTGCTGAGTCCGCTGCCAGTTATCAGCGGTTAATTGAACGTGGTTTTAAAGAAGGCATTAACACCTTCATTGAAGATATTGATGGCCGAAACCTGCTTACAGCCGCTCAGCTACACGTTAACATCAATTATTACAATGTATTAATTACTGCCGCCAACCTTGAAGCCGAAACAGGATTACCAAAACTTTAAAACATTCATAAAATGAAAACAATTTATGTGGCTTTTAGCCTGCTTGTTCTATCGGTTTTACTGCATGCGTGTCATAATGCAAAACCAACTGCAACCGCAACTACTCATGAAGAAATTGCAGTTAAAGTAATTAATCTTCAGCAGCAATTGTCTCAGCAAACTATACATGCCTCAGGACAATTTACAACAGAGGATGAAACCTTTCTCTCTTTCAAAACAGGAGGCATCATTAACCAGGTGTTTGTGAAAGAAGGCGATGCAGTTCGCAAGGGTCAGTTGGTTGCCACGCTACATTTAAATGAGATCAATGCACAGGTTCAGCAGGCAAAATTCAGTTATGAAAAAGCCTTGCGTGATTACAACCGCTATAGCAATTTATACCGCGATAGTGTAGCAACATTGGAGCAATTACAGAATACAAGAACGGCGCTCGACATTTCGCAGCAGCAATTAAATACCATTCGGTTTAACCAAAGCTATTCCGAAATAAGGGCAACTGCTAACGGATATGTTTTAAAGAAGTTGGCAAATCCTGGTCAAATGATTGGTGCAGGAGAACCTGTGTTACAAATTAATGGGGCGCACCAAAGCCCATGGATATTGAAAGTAGCTGTTAGTGATGTGGAATGGAGTGCCATTAAACCCGGTAGTACTGCCATCGTTCAAACAGATGCTATGCCCAACAGGCAACTTGAAGCTGTAGTTTCCCGCAAGACAGAAGGCATTGATCCTTCCACAGGAACCTTTACGATTAATCTTCAGCTTAAAGAAAAGGTAGCTATATCACTCGCCTCAGGTTTATTTGGTAAGGCGGTAATTTACCCCGCTGCACAAATCTCATCATGGACCATTCCCTACGATGCGTTAGTAGATGGAGATGCGGGAGAGGCGTATGCATTTGTTAGCAACGATTTTAAAACGGCTACCAGGGTAAAGGTGAAAGTAGCAAGTATAGATAAAGGAAATGCAACCATCGTCAACGGCTTCGAAACTGCAAAGGCATTGATCGTTTCGGGTAGTGCCTACTTACGGGAAGGAGCTTCTATTACAATCACTAAATAAAATAATGCTTTATGAAAATTTCTGAATACGCCGTAAAGAATTACCAGTTTACGCTTATCATGTTTTTGATGGTGGTGGCCTTGGGCATCACTACCATAATGCATATGTCAAGGTCAGAAGATCCGGAAATTGATTTCCCTACGTTTCCTATTGTAGTGGTTTATCCGGGAGCAAGTCCGAAGGATATGGAAGAATTGATAGTAGATCCTATAGAAAAGAAAGTGTATGGACTGGACAATATCAAGCAATTAAGGAGCACTACAAAAGATGGCCTGGCTATTATTGAAGTTGAATATAAATACAACAGCATTGTTGATGATAAATACCAGGAGTTGGTAGGCGAATTAAATTCGTTAAGGTCAAAACTACCACAGGGTATTGTGCGGTTGGAAGTGACCAGGACACGACCCTCTGATGTAAATGTTATGCAACTGGCATTGGTATCGGAGAACGCCCCCAGGGAAAGCTTAAAAAAGGCGGCCGACGAGCTGCAGGAAGAATTGGAAAAAATTACTTCCCTAAAAAATATAGAGATACAAGGCTTACCAGAGCAAATTGTAAGGGTTGACCTGCAACTGGATAGAATGTCGCAAATGCATATTCCCCTTTTTGCAGTAAGCAGTAGTGTAGCAAGTGAGGTTGCCAACATACCTGGCGGGATTGTAAACGAAGGCACAAAATCGTTTAACATAAAAACAAGCGGCAATTATAAAAATACTGATGAGATAAAGAACACGATTGTATATAGCAGAGACGGGAAGAATGTAATGCTTAAAGACATTGCAAATGTGTATAATGATTTTGCACCCGAAACACATATTACCCGCTTAAATGGACATCGTTGCGTATTTGTAGTGGCTGCACAAAAAGCCGGTGGGAACATTAGTAAAACGCAGCAAGCCTATTTACCGGTAATTGCAAATTATAAAAAAAGACTGCCTGCCAATATCGACCTAAAGTTCTCATTTGACCAGGCAAACAATGTAAACAAGCGGCTGAGTGGCCTGGGAAAGGATTTTATTTTTGCCATTCTGTTAGTGGCAATTACCTTAATGCCATTAGGTTTAAGAGCATCATTGGTTGTTATGATCTCCATTCCTTTATCGTTAGCAATGGGTATTGTATTAATGAATTTGTTTGGCTTTAATTTAAATCAATTAAGCATTGTTGGCCTGGTGCTTTCATTGGGTTTATTGGTAGACGATAGTATAGTAGTGGTGGAGAATATAGAACGCTGGATGCTGGAAGGACATTCAAGATTAACAGCAACGTTAAAAGCTACACAACAGATAGGTATGGCGGTAGTAGGATGCACAGCAACACTAATTATAGCATTTTTACCACTGATGTTTTTACCTGAATCGTCTGGTGATTTTATCAGAAGCTTACCAGTAGGTGTGATTTGTTCTGTAATTTCCTCTTTAGTGGTCTCCCTTACCGTTGTACCGTTCTTATCCAACACTTTGTTGAAGCATCACACCGGTCATTCCGACGGAAATATTTTTATGCGTAGCCTGAAAAAACTGATCAGCGGAAGCTACAGCCGCTTATTGGAAAAAGCGTTGAAAATGCCAAAGGCTACCGTTGCAATATGCGCTGTAATATTTTTTGGCTCATTAAAGTTGATACCTGTTGTTGGCTTTAGTTTGTTTCCTGCCTCTGAAAAACCACAGTTCCTGATTAACGTAAACACGCCGTTGCAATCTAATCTTGATTACACCAATACCATTACCAAACAAATTGAAAAGGACTTGAAAAATATTCCTGAGATAGAGTATTTTTCTTCCAATGTTGGTAAAGGAAACCCACGGATTTACTATAATATTTTCCAGGAAAAAGAACATTCAGATTTTGCGCAAATTTTCATTCAACTCCATGAACATACCAGCCCATCAAGGAAGTTGCAGCTAATTGAAATGCTTCGAAGAAAATATGCGGGTTACTCCGGCTCCAAAATAATTGTAAAGAATTTTGAGCAGGGGCCCCCAATTGCAGCACCGGTAGAAGTTCGTTTGTTGGGCGGCAATATTGATACACTTCGTACGCTTGCCGCCAGGGTAGAGCAGATGCTAAAAACTACAAAGGGTACCATCTACATCGACAACCCAATTAGAAATTTGAAGACAGACATCCGCGTTGCTATCAATAAAGAAAAAGCACAGATGCTGGGGATACCCACCGTTAACATTGACCAAACAGTGCGCCTTGCAGTAAACGGAATGAATGCTGGAAAATTCAGTAATGCTAATGGAGATGAGTATAAGATTTTGCTAACCACGCCGCGGTATATGTATGCTGATTTAGGCGTGTTTCATAACCTGTACATCAACAACAGTATGGGTAGTGCCGTTCCTTTGTCGCAGGTTGCTACGCTCGACATGGAATCTTCTCCTGTAAGCATTAATCACCTGAATAAAACCAGGTCAGTATCGGTGATTTCTTTTGTGCAGGAGGGTTATTTAAATGACAATGTTATTAAAGAGGTGATTGCCCAAATGGGTAAACTGAACTTACCACATGGATACAGTTATGAAATGGGTGGCGACGTAGAAAGCCGCCAACACTCCTTTGGAGGGTTGGGCACCATACTAATAATTACCATGTTTTTGTTTGTAGCCGTATTGATACTTCAGTTTAAGACTTTTAAAAGCACAATGATTGTATTATCGGTTATTCCATTGGGCGTTGTAGGAGCAATACTGGCATTGTTTGTAACCGGTAATTCACTTTCGTTTATTGCAACAGTTGGTATTATTGCCCTTGCCGGTATTGAAGTAAAGAACACCATTCTTTTAGTTGATTTTACTAATCATTTGAGGGAAAAAGGGATGGCATTAGAAAAGGCTATAACGGAAGCGGGTGAAGTAAGATTTCTTCCCATTGTACTTACTTCGCTTACTGCCATTGGCGGTTTGTTGCCAATTGCGTTTTCATCCAATCCTCTTGTAGCCCCGCTTGCTATTGTAATGATTGGCGGGTTAATAAGCTCCACTGTTTTATCAAGAATAATTACCCCGGTAATTTATAAACTAATACCACCAAGAGTTACCATCAAAAGCGGGCAGGAAAGAGAACCGGCAATGCAGCTTGAAGCTATTGAAGCGATGTAGCCAGGACATCGAATAAACCGGGCTTAGGACAATGTTCATGTTTGCGTGTTACTTGTCTCTTTTTGACCGGTTACTGTCTGTTACCATCTCCTAAGACCTTCTACCTTTACTGTTTAAGATATAGCAGTTACAGAATAGAGACCACAAATATTGTGTGGAATCCGGAGATGCGATTTGTACAAAAGAAGAACTGAGCGTAGCAACGATGATGCCTAACCGTACCGAAGCTGGTAACAAAAAAATTACTTCGGTTCGGAGGGCTATAAAAAATCCAATGCTGGTATCTAAAAAATCAATTTAAAATATTTAAAGAGTTTAATCAATATGAAAAAATTCGCTTTTATTATTCCGCCACATGTTGAAATTTTAGACCTGGCTGGACCCTTGCAGGTGTTTACAGAAGCAAAATTTTATGGGTACGAAATAGCCCTGGAATATTATTCCTACCAGGATGAAATCATCAGCACATCGGAGCTTCCTTTTTACAACATAAAAAATTATAAGGAGGCTAATCTTGCCGAAGGAGACTATGTTTTTATACCAGGCATGGATGACAAATATGTTCGCAGCTTTGCTTTCAAAGGTGAGCGGCAATTTTTTAACTGGCTTAAGGAATGTGCGGATAAGAAGATTTTTATTTGTTCAATTTGTAACGGGGCTTTTGCCTTAGGCTATGCAGGTTTATTAAGAGATACGGAGTGCACAACACATTGGAGAAGAATTGATGAAATGCAAGCTGAATTTCCTACTGCGAAGGTCATCTCCGACATACTTTTTAAAAAAAGCAATAATGTTTATACCAGTGCAGGCATTAGTGCAGGCATCGATCTTGCCTTAGCCATACTGGAAGAATTAAAAGGCCCGCTATTTACACATAAAGTTGCAAGAGGGTTGGTGGTATATCACAGAAGAAGCCACAACCACACACAAAACAGCATTTATCTCGATTACCGTAATCACATCAATCCAGGTATCCATCTTGTTCAGGATCATCTGATAGAACACCTGTCAGATGAAAATTCGATTGAAGACCTGGCATCGCTGGTAGCTATGAGCCCAAGAAATCTTAGCAGGGTGTTTAAGGATAAAACAGGTACCACTATACTTGAGTACCTCACCATGTTACGCCTGGAGTTTGCTAAAACAATGATGAACAATCCTGAATTTACTATTGAATACATAGCCTCAAAATGCGGTTTCAAAACTGCAAGGCAATTACAAAGAATTTTAAAAGCAAGTAACACAAATGAAAAATAGAAAGTTTTTTAAAGCCAGTTTATTGGTGGCGGTCGTTTCAGCATTACTATTTAATGCATGTAAACCATTAAGAGAGTTTGGAACTATGCCCGCTTATGATGGCACCAATAGTTTCAGTTATGCCACACCATCATATGATAGCACAAAAAAAACGGTGGTCATTATTGCCAACAATGACGGTACGGAGTTGTTTGATATGATGGCACCTTACTATCTGTTCAATGCTACTGAAAAAGCCAACGTGTATATCGTGGCTAAAAACAAGGTCCCTATCGTTATGAAAAAAGGTTTTTATATACTACCTCAACATACGTTTTCCAGCATTGATGCATTGGGTATAAAACCGGATGTTATCGTTGTTCCTTTTTTGTCAGCAGGTGATAGCATTCACCAGGACCCTGTAACTGTGAATTGGATAAGAAATCATTACACTCCTTCAACCTCAATTCTTTCTATCTGTGACGGTGCTGCAACTGCGGCTGCAACGGGTATTTTTGATGGCAAACCTATTACTGCACATGCTTCGGATTATGAAGGTTTAAGAACACACTTCAGCAAACCAATCTGGACAAAAAATGTTGGCGTTGTTAACAGTGGAAATCTATACAGCACTGCAGGTGTATCCAATGCAACCGACGGAGCACTCATGGTAATAAATAAAGTATTTGGCAATGAGACAATGAACAAGGTTAGGCAGAACATCAACTATCCTTATAAGCTCCCAAGAAGCGAACATCAAAGCAACACTTTTGCTTTTGGCGATAAGCTTTCTATTGGTAAAAAAATACTTTTCAGCGGTAATAAAAAGATAGGCATTTTGCTTAATAATGGCATGAACGAGTTTGATTTGGCTGCCATTATGGACACCTACAATAGAACGTTTCCCAAAGCGATTCAAAGTTATTCTAACAACGACCAGCCTGTAACAACCAAGTTCGGTTTAACGCTTATTCCAACCGGTAAAATGGCAAAAGCTGACCTTGATGAACTGCATATCATTAACCCCGGTTCCAATTCCGCATCGGCGCAATTTGCAATTAACGCAAACAAACGTGTGCAATATACCAGCCTGAAAAGGCAATATATTATAGATGTCTGCCTCGAAAGAATTAGGGCTGAATATGGGCAGCATTTTGAGAGGGTGGTAAAGCTGATGTTGGATTATAATTGAACTAACGCTTTATTCAATAGTCGACAATAACCTGGTGCAATGCCATTTTGCCGAACTCAAACACATAAACGTATGCGGCCATTCTCATTCCGCTTTTACTGGCAAATGAAAAAGAAAACCATCATGCTATTTGGCTTCATTCTCTTAAAGTTTCTATTGCAGTACCTTGTAATGAATGGGGTATACGACTTACATAGAGATGAATACCTTCATCTTGACCAGGCAAATCATTTAGCCTGGGGCTATCAGTCAGTACCACCTGTTACTTCATTGATTTCCTATATTATTAAGCTTTTGGGTAGTACCGTATTTTAGATTAAGTTCTTTCCCGCTTTGTTTGGTGCACTAACAATTGTGGTGGTTTGGAAGACTATAGAAACATTAAATGGAAGTTTGTTTGCATTAATATTAGGCGCGGTATGTGTCACGTTTTCAACGCTGATGAGGTTGAATTTTTTTTACCAACCAACATCTTTTGATGTGTTAGCATGGACAACCTTGTATTTCGTCGTAATCAAATATATCAAGTCGGAAAAATCAATATGGTTGTACGTCGGTAGCCTTGTATTTGCTGTTGGTTTTTTAAACAAGTATGATATTGTCTTTTTAATGATCGGGCTGTTTCCTGCATTGATTGTTACTGAGCAAAGAAAAATATTCTCTAGAATATCACTTTATTTTTCTCTTGCTTTGGCACTATTATTCATCCTCCCAAATCTCGCCTGGCAGTATAACAATAGCTTTCCTGTGTTCCATCATTTGAATGAGCTGGCAACAACACAATTGGTTAACGTTAACAGGTGGGATTTTTTAAAGCAACAACTTTTCTATAATGTTGGTTCCTTACTGGTGATTATTGGGGGTTTGTATGCCTTGCTTTTTTATGAACCCTTTAGTAAGTACAAGTTATTCTTCTGGTCAATACTATGCACCCTGGTATTTTTTTTATACCTAAGGGCTAAAGGATACTATGCGCTGGGATTATACCCTATCTACATATCATTCGGTTCAGTTTTCATTGGCAACATGATACAGCCAGGATGGAAAAACTTTTTGAAACCAATTGCAATAGCAGTTCCCATTCTTTTTTATTTTCTTTTATTCCGCTTGTTTTTTACAAATCAGAGCCCGGCTTATGTGGTAGTGCATGAACAAGAATTTAAGCGTCTTGGTCTCCTTGGCTGGGAAGATGGTAAAGACCATTTAATGCCGCAGGACTTTGCAGATATGCTGGGGTGGGAGGAGTTAGCCAAAAAAGTGGATGAAGTCTATCGTAAGTTTCCTAATCAACATCAAACAATGGTTCTATGCGATAATTACGGACAGGCCGGTGCAATAAATTACTATAGTACTATTAAAAATATCAGGGCCGTTTCATTCAATGCTGACTACATCAATTGGATGGAGTTGAATGATAGAATTGAAAATTTTATAAGGGTTAAAGAGTTTAATGGGAGTGAAAATGAATTGGCAGAAACAGCCCCATTTTTTAATATAGCCTTTGTAGCAGATTCTATTTCAAACCCTTTAGCCAGGGAATACCGTACAAAAATTTTTATTTATACTAAACCCAAAATTGATATTAATAAAAGATTGAAAGCTGAAGTGAAGAAGAAAAAAAGATTTGAATATTAACCTTGAATTTTTTCTCTGATGTTCTTTTTGCATGGAATTTAGGGAATCTGTCAAGCATCTGGAAAAGCAACTATGCTTGTTGAAATGTCCTGAAGGGGCTACTTCAATCTAAACCCAGACTTAGCCCTGTACAAAAGGAAACCTTTTTGCCTGGAAGATTGCTGTATTATGCACAGTTGAAGGTATGTTTGAAGATATTGCTTTAGTTAAAGTATTAATTGACCAGGTGTATCGGTTCAGCAGAATGTATTGGAAAAAATTCGATCAGCAAAGCCTACCCGTCATGATTAAATACCCCGCAATGGTTGCCGAAAGTTCCTCCACTTTAAGCCTGAGAAACTTGCTGACTTTGGCAAAACAAGCTTTTGGTTTTGTAAAAAACGCTAAAACTATAAAGAATTATATTTAAAGAAGCTAAACAATTCAATGAGCTTCCTAAATGAAGAAAATTCCAGTAAGACATATCACAACTCTTTCTAAAGAAACTGCTATTGCAGGACGTTTTAAGATACGTGATGTGGCAGATATACTTGCAGGTAACGATTTAGTTCACGACTTACACAGGCATGATTTCTTTTTTATACTTGCAGTGCATAAGGGAGCCGGTATTCATAAAATTGATTTTGTCCAGCACGTTATTCATGATAATTCAATTTTCTTTCTTCGCCCAGGCCAGGTGCATCAACTGGAATTAAAAGCTGGCAGCACAGGCTTTTTAATAGAATTTGACACTGCCTTTTACCATCCAACAGACAGCCTGCCCAACCATCGGTTGACAAAGGCAAGTAATAAAAACCTTTGCGAGTTTGAAGATGCCAGGTTCAAAAAACTACTTTCTCTTTTAGCTTATATGTTCAGTGAATATGCAGCAAAACAGGAAGGTTATGTTGAGGTAATTAAAGCCAACCTGGATATTTTCTTTATAGAATATATTAGGCAAAGTAGAAATGCTGATGGTACTTTAAAAAATGCTAACCCTTATGGCCAGGAGCGCCTTGAGAACTTTTTAGAGCTTTTAGCCGTTCACATAACCAACAAAAAACAAGTTTCACAATATGCTGATTTGCTAAACATTTCAACGTATCAATTGAATGCAATTACCAAGGCTACCATTGGTAAACCGGCTTCAGAACTAATAAATGAACAAATTATTTTAGAAGCTAAAAGATACTTACTCGCTACACCTAACCAGGTGAAAGAAATAGCCGATCATTTAGGCTATGAAGACACTTCTTACTTTATAAGGTTCTTTAAAAAACACACTGGATATTCACCGGAAGCATTTAGAAAAAACTGCAAATAAGTCCTACCCAAATTCATCATCGTCCTACCAAACCCCCTACTTCGAAAGCTACTTTTGTATCAGGCAAAATGATTACAAAAAAGAAAATTTCTAAAGCATGAAAACGAAATTCAAAATAATCGCATCCCTAAAAATATGGGTGGCAATTTATCCATCTATAACACTGTTCCTATATTTTTTTGCAAAGCCTTTATCTCCACTACCACTGTATATAAGAACACTAATTCTTACCCTGGCATTAGTTCCCTGGATAGTGTTTGTAGGGGTGCCGGTTTTAGATGCTGTGATACGGCAATTTTCAACAAGGAGCGATAGAAAATAAATTAGAACATTGGGCTTGAGGAAGTTTTAATGATGATAAAGAGACGCACATTTATTAAGTAACTGGCGCTGCATGTTCAGCCAATATTTTCCCACTTCCTCTAAAAGAATTTCTAAAACAAGATAGTATGACTAACAAAAACAATTTTGATGTGATAATAGTGGGTGGAAGTTATTCAGGGCTTGCTGCCGGAATGGCTTTAGGCAGGGCATTAAGAAAGGTGCTGATTATTGATAGCGGAAAACCTTGCAACAGGCAGACGCCGCATTCTCATAACTTTCTTACACAAGACGGAAAGCCACCAAATGAAATAGCAGCACTTGGTAAAGAGCAAGTGCAGATGTATAGTACGGTAGCGTTTTTTAGCGGGTTGGCAACTAATGGACTAAAAACCGAGAACGGTTTTGAAATTGAGGTAGCATCAGGTGAAAAATTTGCTGCAAAGAAGTTGATTTTTGCAAGTGGAATAAAAGATATTATGCCCGGTATTCCCGGCTTTGCTGAATGTTGGGGTATTAGTGTAATTCATTGTCCTTACTGCCACGGGTACGAGGTAAAGGGCCAACAGACGGGCATTTTAGGCAGTGGTGAATATGGCTTCGAATTCTCCGCCCTTATTTCTAATTGAACTAAAGACCTTACGCTTTACATTAATGGAAAATCGACCTTAAGCATTGAACAAACAGCAAAGCTTCACCAGCATAACATTGCAATTGCAGAAGATGAAATTGAGAGGTTAGAACACAAGAACGGGTATTTACAGCATATCATTTTTAAGAATGGTAGAAAGGCAAATATCTCAGCGCTATACACAAGAACTCCTTTTGTACAACATTGCCAGGTTCCACAAATATTAGGCTGTGAAATAAACACCGATGGGTACATCAATGTAAATCCCTCTCAAAAAAGCAGTGTTCAGGGAGTATTTGCCTGCGGCGATAACACTATACGTGTCCGAACAGTAGCAAATGCAGTGGCTATGGGTACAACAGCGGGTATGATGTTGAATAAGGAACTGATTGAAGAAGCGTTCTAATTAAATTATGTCCACTCTGTTAACAGCAAAAAGTGTTCATTGAAAATGTTGTCTTGCACAAATTAATAGCAGCCTCTTTATCAAGACAGGTAATCATAATTATATAAAGAAAGATTTTGCAGAAGCAAAACCACCTTTTGCAAACAATATCATCCATTTAGGGGATTTATCTTTTCCCCTTACCCAAAGCAAATGACTTTTGACTTTCACAAATCACTACATTCAGAGTAATGAAAAGGTCAATTGTTGTTTTGCTTCACAATGGTTTTTGGATATGTTTTATTCTGTTGATCCTAATAATGCTGGCTGTTAACTATAAAAATGAAATTATTTCAAAATAGCTCCGGACAAGTTCGCAACATTTGGTGGGCAGCTGTTTTTTTTGGAGTATTAGCTTTAATCACAGTGCCATTCATATTCCTGTCTCAGGCGTACAAATGGAAACTCACCATCACCCACCAGGCATTCATTGTGGTAGCTGCATCATGGATTTGTCAGTTAATAAGAAAAAAGCCTTTTAAGGAATTAACAGGTGTTATTAATTACCGTTGGTTTAAACATTTCCTCACAGGTTCAGGCATAGGGGCAGCATTAATGTTGTTTCCTGCATTGTTTTTATACCTTGGTGGATGGGTAAGCTGGCAAACTTCATCAGTGGAGATCATGCCGCTTCTGTCTGCAGCAGGTTCATTTATAGCAGTGGCGGTAGCTGAAGAGTTCCTGTTTCGTGGTTTTATATTTCAGCGGCTGATGGATGGTTTTGGTAAATGGCCAGCACAACTGATAATGGCGGGTTACTTCCTATTGATTCATATGAACAATCCTGGTATGACAGGAAGCCTTAAATTATTTGCATCAATCAATATTTTTTTGGCTTCCATTATGTTTGGGTTGGCTTTCATTAAAACCGGGAGACTTGCAATGCCAATTGGTTTGCACTTTATGGCTAACTGCGTGCAGGGTACATTACTCGGATTTGGTGTAAGCGGTAATAAAGAAATAAGTTTGCTTAAACCGCTCTTTCATAATGCGCCGCAATGGCTAACAGGGGGCAGTTTTGGGTTGGAAGCAAGTGTTCCGGGATTGATTTTTGTAATCTTAAGTATTATATTATTGTATAAATGGAAACGATAATATAACTATCAATCATGCGGGGTAAACTTTATATTGATTCTTGCTTAACCTTTTTGGATAGATCACAATTTTTATAATTGCCTTTGTGATATTGCAGAAGTAAAACAGTCTTTTGCAGTCAATATCCCTGATTTGGCAGATTACTCTTCTGCCAACTCCCAAAGCAAATCATTTTTGCGACTAATAAAATCCTATTTTCAAAGGAATGAAGAAGTCTGTAGTAATATTGTTGCATGTAGGCTTCTGGGCCTGCTATTTAATTTTAATCCTGATCATGCTGGGTGTTTATTCTAGAAGCGGAGTTCAGGTTGCTCATCAAGGTTCTAAAATTACAAATGCACTGTACAGTATTTTTCTTTTCGCATTGGTACCTTCATTCATTTCATTCTATCTATATTATTTCATATTATTTCCTAAATATCTTCAGAAAAATAAAATCCTTCTTTCTATTATCTACGGTATTTTGCTTTCAGTCGGCACAGCTATTTTATCATATATTTTACTTCGATATTTTATAGAATCAGGCAGGGTAAGCGATATGGATAAAGGGGGGCGGAATGGAAGATCTACTGCAATCATTGTAATAACTGCTATGACTTTTATTGGATCGATTTGCGGTGTTGTGGCATTGGTTTTAAATGGTTTTATTACCTGGTTCAATGAAATTAAATTGAAAGAACTATTAAGAGAAAAAAACTATGAAATGGAGATGGCACTCATTAAATCAAAGCTTGATCCACACCTATTGTTTAATACGATCAATAATATCGATGCATTAATTTTAAAAGATGCAGTAGCGGCCTCTGATTACCTGAATAAGTTATCGGATATAATGCGGTTTATGCTTTACGAAACAAAGGCTGATAAAATTTTACTTTCTAAAGAAATTGAATATATAGACAAGTATATAGCATTGCAAAAGATAAGGACTGCGAACGAGCATTATGTGCGTTTTGTAGTAACAGGTTTACCAGGCAGCAAAATTATTGCCCCAATGGTTTTTATTCCATTTATTGAAAATGCCTTTAAACATATCAATAATAAGAAACTCGAAAATGCTATTTCAATCAATATTTTAATAGGGAATGAGACCATACAATTGGTCTGCGAAAATAAGTTTGACTTAAAAGTAAAAGAGCGGCAATTTGATAGTGGGTTGGGTAATGAGCTTATCCAGAAACGATTGAATCTTATTTACCCGGAAAGGCATACTTTAGAAGTGCATAAAACAAATGAACAGTATAGCGTACGCCTAACAATTTTTAATGGATAAATACACCTGCATAATTATCGAAGATGAACCCCTTGCTCTCGAAAAGACCAAGGACTTTGTTGGTAAAGTTCCTTTCTTGCAATTAAGTTCAACCTTCGATAATGCACTTACCGGTCTTACTTATTTGAATAATAATAAAGTTGATATTCTTTTTTTAGATATCAATATGGATGAACTAACTGGTATTGAGTTGTTGCAAAGTTCAAAAATAACCAGCCAGGTTATCATTACTACTGCTTACCAGGAGTATGCATTAAAGGGATATGAACTGCAAATAACAGACTATCTTCTAAAACCTTTTGCATTTAACCGCTTTTTGCAGGCGGTAAATAAAGCACAGGATAACATCGTTCATCGTAATACAGATTCGCACCCAGATTTTATTTTCGTTAAAACGGAAAACAGGTTGGAAAAAATCATGCTGAATGAAATTGTTTACATTGAAGGGATGCGGGATTATCGAAGAATTCATACCGTAAATAAAAGGATAATGACTTTGCAGAATTTCAGCGAGTTTGAAAAAATAATTCCTTCAAGTTTGGTGTGCCGGGTACACAAGTCATACATGGTGGCACTTAATAAAATTGATTCAATAGAGCGGAACAGAATAAAAATTACAGATCAGTTAATACCTGTTTCGGAAACTTACAAAGATGTTTTCTTCTCTCTCATAAACAACAGCGCATAATCACTCTTTTATTTTGCAGGCTAAAAACAACAGGTTGCAGACATCTTTACCTGTTTTGCATATCTGACTTTTACCATTAAACATGCTAATGTTCTTTTGTAAAAAATAAGAACATTATGAAAAAGCAAATACAAACAGGACTCATACTAAGTATGATTTTCCTATGCACAAACACATTTGGCCAAACAAGTGAATTGAGATTTGACACGGTCGGAAATGACAATGTAAAAGAGAAAACCTACTTAGCCATTTTGTTTAAAATGGTGAATACAGACCTCAATTATGGAAAGGAAAATAGTGCCTTAGCGAATAATAAGAAATCAATACAGGGTGTACAAATTGGGGCTTCATTTCAAGCCGGTATAACACCCAAACTTTCCCTTGTGTCCGAATTGTATTTTATAATGAAGGGAGGGAAGCTGACAGAAAATAAATTACAGAATATTAGGCAGGCAAAACTTCGGTTATATACCATTGAATTTCCGGTGCTGGCCCGTTTTGATATTGGGAAAGTTTATCTGAATGCGGGGCCCTCCATTGCCTACAATCTTTCCGGGACCAGAGAAATTGACAACGCATCGAAAGCGCTCTCATTTAATAGCCCCAATGAAGGTTTTAAGCGTTGGGATGCAGGTCTTCAAATGGGGGCAGGATATAGGTTTAAGATAAAACATAGACCAGTAGCATTGGACATGAGATACTCCTATGGATTAACCAATATATCACACAGCGAAGAAATACATAACAGGTATCTGAATATCGGTTTGTATGTAACCAGGCAATGGAAAACAAATCCACTTGGAAAGAAGCGAAGTTCATAAAATTAAAATCACCACTTCTTGAAATCGTTGTCGGCCTCCAATAACAAATATTATATCTCACAAATTATACTTTATCAATTTCCAGGAAATGAATAAAATTCATTCAAATAGAAAAGCCCCTATGTTCATTGGAGTATCAACAGAACGAGCACCAATGAGTTCAACGCGGAAGACCGCATTGACTGTTGGCGTGCTCTACATACTAACTTTTGTTTCGATACCAACTCTTGCTCTTTACAATTCTGTACACGGGCCAAACTATATAATCGGCCCTGGACCCGATACTCCGGTTATCATTGGAGGCATTCTCGAAATCATAGTGGCTCTTTCAGGAATCGGTACTGCCGTTGCACTTTACCCGATACTTAAAAAGCAAAACGAAGGAGTTGCACTAGGATTGGTTGGCTCACGGGTTCTGGAAGCAGGCACCATCTTCGCCGGCGTAATGTTTTTGCTGACTGTTGTTACGTTGCGACAGACTGCAGCGGGGGCCGTGGCATTATTTACTGGAAGAACACTGGTGACGATGTATGACCGAATATTCTTAATCGGACAAAGCTTTATGCCGGGCATTAATGACCTCTTGCTGGGCTACTTACTGTACCAGTCTCGCCTGGTGCCCCGGGGCCTTTCTCTCATCGGTTTCATTGGAGGGCCTGTCCTCATAGCTGGCGACATCTGTGTGATGTTCGGCCTCATCGGTCAACATGATTCCTCTACTGCGCTGATTGCAGTTCCAGTTGCGGTATTCGAATTTGCGTTGGGCATCTACCTTATCGTTAAAGGCTTCAAAACAATTCCTGCAGAGGATGAGGACACAGATGAAATTATTCAATTCGGACGTGATTAGGAATGCGGGCGATATCGAACAGAATGGAAGGATAAATTCAAAAGTTACACGTTAAACATCAACCTGCTTGTTTTTTTAAAACTAATTAAAAAGAATTCGTTTGAAAGGATGAGTAACTTATTACTAGTAAACGTTGCTACACATTTATCAACCGCAATAAAATAAAATAATGGAAAAGAAGAGTGCAAAGCTAAAAGTATCCTGTAACCCTTTTGTCAGAATTATACTTGGACTTTTGGTTTGTTTTACTGCATTTATTATAGCTCAAAATATAGCTTCAAAACTACTTGGCTTAACCGGTCTTGATAAAGACTTTAGGAGTCTTTTTAAAGGAATAGTTGCATCCGCTGCTGTTGTAATAGTGTACACGCTTCTTTACCGAAAGATAGAAAACCGGGAGGTTACCGAAATGTCAATTAAAGGACTTGCAAAAAATCTAATGCTCGGAACAATGATTGGAGTGGTTCTTCAATCCCTCACTGTTTTAGTTATTTATTTGAATAATGGCTTTCATGTGGTAGCTGTTAATCCTGTTTCATTTATAATTATTCCATTAACAGTCGCCTTCACTGTTGCCATTTTTGAAGAGACTTTAATTCGTGGAATACTTTTTAGAATAGCAGAAGAAAAGCTAGGCAGCTATCTCGCCTTGCTTATTTCGGCTGTCGTCTTCGGAGGTTTGCATTTATTAAACCCGAATAGTTCATTGGTTTCGGCAGCTTGTGTGGCAATAGAAGCTGGGCTTTTATTTGGTGCAGCTTTCATTTATTCAAGAAGTTTATGGTATCCAATAGTCATGCACTTCGCCTGGAACTTTATGCAATCTGGAATCATCGGGGCAATAACATCGGGCAATGAAAAAACGAACAGTTTATTGACTACCCAAATCACTGGAGCAAAATTAATTACTGGCGGAGAGTTTGGACCTGAGGGAAGCATTCAAGCTATCCTATTTTGTTTGCTGGCAACGATATTTTTCATGTATTTAAATAGAAGGCAAAACAAACTAATAAAGCCCTATTGGACGAAATCATATACACCGATCACTGTCCGTTATTGACATCCGGTTGTCCTTTACGATGAGGAAAGCTGTAATATTTTTGCAAAATCAAATGACAAGTAAAATCAAATAAAATAAATGGATGGGAATCAAATTTCAGGTGTTTAGATTATAGGTGATGTACAGTTCAGATTTTCTATTATCCTTTTCATCTAAAATATACTTACCAGTAGTGCATTCAAAAAAGTAACAGGTTTTGCCTGGCTGTCATCCTATTGCCATTAAATAAGCAACATAAGAATTACACCAAATTAATAATGAGGCAAATAAAATTCTTTCATTTTCTAACAACAACAAAATAAAATTTATGAGACATTTATTTCTATTCATCCTACTCGCATTAGGCATAACTTCTTTTGCGCAGGAAAAACAAATATTTACGATTAGCGGCTCAATAAAAGATGCAGCTACCGGCGAAACTTTAATAGGCGCAAGCGTGATATTAGCCGATACTAAAACAAAAACTACTTTCACCAACAGCTATGGATTCTTCTCCATTAATGCAACTGAAGGCACTTACAAAATGACCGTTAGTTTTATCGGCTACATTACAGATGCTACTACGATTGTAATTAATAAAAACGAGCAAATGGTTATCGGGTTACAGTCAAAGCAAACCCAACTACAAGCAGTAGTTATCTCTACCAAAAAGAAAAATGAAAACATTTCTAAACCCATCATGGGTGCGGATAAACTTAACATGGCGGAGATGAATAAACTTCCGGTTTTGTTTGGCGAAAGAGATATTCTTAAAACATTACAGTTAATGCCGGGTTACAAATCAGCCGGCGAAGGAAGTAGTGGCATTAATGTACGTGGAGGTGGTACCGATCAAAATTTAATATTGCTGGATGAAGCACCTGTGTACAATGCATCGCACCTGCTTGGCTTCTTTTCTACATTTAACAGCGATGCTATAAAAGATGTAAGTGTTTACAAAGGCGGCATGCCGGCGCAATACGGTGGCCGTCTATCTTCTGTGGTAGATATAAAAATGAAAGATGGCAATCAAAAGAATTTGTCTATTGAAGGTGGACTGGGAACAATTGCTTCAAGAATAAATGTAAGCGCACCTATCGTAAAGGATAAAGGTTCATTTATTATAAGTGCAAGAAGAACTTATGCAGATGCTTATTTATCATTTTTAAAAGATACTGGGCAGGGAAAAAAGACATTATATTTTTACGACCTTAACCTTAAAGCAAATTATAGAATATCAAAAAAAGACAGGGTATTTCTTTCCGGTTATTTTGGAAGAGATGAATTGGGATTAGGAAGCCAGTTTTCTACCGATTGGGGCAATAAGACAGCCACGCTAAGATGGAACCATGTATTTGGCAATAGCTTATTTTCCAACACGTCACTTATCTACAGCAATTTTGATTACAAAATAGGTGCTAAGGTTGGCGGTGCTAATTTCAAAGCTATTTCCAAAATAGAAGACTATAATATAAAACAGGATTTTGATTGGAACATAAACAATAGAAGTAAACTACGTTTTGGTGGAAATTTTATAAATCATACTATAGCGCCGGGTGCTGTTTCTGAAGAGAATAATGGAGGCGTTGCAAAGCCAGTGCAAACCAGGCACTCCATTGAATCTGCATTGTATGTATCGCACGAATGGAAGGTAAATGATAAAATAGAAGTGGTGTATGGACTAAGGGCATCTAACCTTGCTGTAAAAGGAGCGGGAAGTTTTAACTCCTATGATAACGACGGCAATACCATTTCTACAACTGGTTATGCCAAAGGCAAAACAGTGGTCAATTACTTAAATTTAGAGCCACGCTTTTCTGCTAGTTATAAATTAAACGAGCTTAATTCTATTAAAGCATCGTACAATAGAAATGTCCAAAATTTACATTTAATTACTAACGCTACTACCAGTTCGCCTACTGATGTATGGCTGCCCAGCAGCAATAATATAAAGCCTGAAATTGCTGATCAATTTGCCGTTGGCTTTTATAAAAATTCTACACAAGGAATGTTTGAATTCTCATCGGAGGTATATTATAAGGCATTGCAAAATCAAATAGATTATAGAAATGCGGCTGTAATATTTGGTAATGATAATGTAGAAAGTGAATTGTTGTACGGCACCGGCAGAGCTTATGGTTTAGAGATGATGATGCGTAAAAAAAAAGGAAAGCTTACGGGCTGGGTAGGTTACACATTATCTAAAGTAAAGAAAAAAATAGAAGGCATAAACAATGGAGACTATTTTAATGCACGCCAGGATAGAACGCACGATTTATCTATCGTGGGAATGTACGATGTAAACAAAAGATGGAATGTTTCTGCCACCTGGGTTTATACTACTGGCAATGCGGTTACATTTCCTACGGGTAAATATGAGGCAAATGGGCAAACAGTTTTTTTATATTCTGATAGAAATGCATCTCGTTTTCCTGACTACCATCGCCTTGATGTAGCAGCAACATTTGAACCGCGGAAAAATAAAAACCGCAGGTATCAAAGTAGCTGGACGTTTGGATTGTACAATTTGTATGGAAGGGAAAACGCCTACATCATCAATTTTAGAGAAAACGAAGACGACCCTTCAAAATCAGAAGCAGTACGTACTTCACTATTTAAATTTATACCCAGCGCAACCTGGAACTTTAAGTTTTAAAAAATAAAAAAATAAATAAAATGAAACATTCAGCAATCATCATACTAATAGCATCACTCGTCGCATTTTCATCTTGCGAAAAAGTAATAAACATTGATTTAAAAAAAGCGTCGCCCCGATTAGTAATAAAAGGAATGGTAGATGACAGTGGCAATCCGGCAGAAGTTAACATTAGCTCATCGGCTGTATTTAGTGTAAATAATAACTATCCTAAAGTAAGCGGGGCAGTTGTGAAAATTACCGATAATCTTGGCAGTGAATTTTCGTTGACAGAAACTGCAACAGGCATATACACCAACAACGCACTTACCGGTGTAATAGGAAGGACCTACCATTTATCTGTAATGCTGGATGGCAAAACTTATACCGCGGCCTCTACCATTCCAAGGAAAGCAAAGCTGGACAGTCTGCTGGTAGACAACAATCCTTTTGGCGGCGACATTGCTGGCGGCGACGCAGAAAAATGGATAGGGGTAGTGTATAGAGATCTCGTTGGATATGGAGATAATGTACAGGTCGTACAAACTATTAATGGAAAGGAAGACAGGTTAACACACGTAGCTGATGATTTTTATTCGGACGGTGGTTTAACCACCTTTCTTATACCTACTGGTAAAATAAAAATAAAGGCAGGTGATATGGTAACAGAAGAATTGCGCTTTATAGATAAATATGCTTTCCGTTATTTAACGGGCATTCAGAGTTTAGCCGATGGCAATACCATTCCAGAAAATCCTGAATCAAATATTAGCGGAAACGTGTTGGGATATTTTAGTGCACATACAAGTCAAAAAAAGACGATTATAATAAGGTGACTTTATAGCGATAGAATTTAAATAGGACTTTATTCTTCTAAATCTTTATTCAGAATTAAACTATTATGAAAATAAAATTTCTTACTTCAGTAGTCTTTCTTTTTTCAGGCTTTTTCGTTTTTGGACAACATGGAGAGTCAAACAGAGCTAAAGGTTCCTGGTCTGGAAAGATGGATATTCCCAATGGTCCAACCGTCACTTTATTAATGCATTTTAAAGTGACAAACAATAAAATACGGGGTACGTTCGATATTCCGGAACAAGCAGTTAAAACATGGTTGATGGATTCTGTTTGGATTGTTAAAGACAGCCTGTTTGCAGAATTTTCGACAAGGTTAGGTAAGGGAACGATTTATAAGGGATCATTTCTTTCAGGTGATTCTGTAATAGATGGAAAATGGGTTTTCGGAAATGGAGCCACAAGTCCGTTAAGGTTGATGCCTACAACTTTTGAATTTGTACAAAAGAGTAATTTGAATCCAAAATTTGATGGGTATAAAATATTGAAACTTATCCAAAGTACACCTACCAAAGACCAGCAAAATACTGGCACTTGCTGGAGTCATGCCACCACTTCTTTTATTGAGACAGAAGCCATAAGACTGGGTAAGAAACCAGTGGTGCTTTCTCCTATGTTTTTTGTTGGCCCAACCTATCTTGAGAAGACAGAAAGATACATAAGAATGCAAGGGAATCTGAGTTTTAACGAAGGTGACCTGACATTTAGTGTTCTAAAGGCTTACAAAAATCTGGGGGCAATTCCTGAAGAAATATATTCCGGAAAAATTGACAATTCTTTTATCCATGATCACTTTTTAATGGAGGTAGAAGCTACCGAAAAAGTAAAGCAGTACGTAGCTGCGGGCCGCAATACCATGACGAGTGACGAATATAGAAAGTCATTAGATGCTATTATTTCCAAAACCATAGCTAAAGCACCTAAAAGCTTTAATTATCAAGGAAAAAATTATACCCCAAGATCATTTGCTCAAGAGAAAATTGGAATAAATCCAACTGATTATGTCGAAATCACCTCTTACACACACCATCCTTTTTATTCAAAGTTTGTTTTGGAAATGCCATCAAACTGGAATAGCGAATCCTATTTAAATGTTCCGATAAATGAATTTTCTACAATAATTGATCAGGCATTGTTA
>JBBQVY010000027.1:0-35717 GCA_038211085.1 Chitinophagales bacterium
AGGCGACATGAGGCTCCATTTTTTGCTCCATCTTTATCATAACCAAATCTGCAATCTGCTGCAGACATGCATATAATTGCTCTCCTTTATAACCAAGCAGGCGAATGACTAAACCTTTAATATGAAGTTCGGAAATACCAACCTCTATAAATTTTTGTTGTTGCAGAAAAGCAAGAAGCAGTCCTTTTAAAATGCCCAGGTCCTGGCAATCATCAACAATAAATAAGGAAGCCTGGTGGGAATACCCTTCCCACTGGCCAATTGATGAAAGGGGTGTTTTTGCAGGCTCAGCTAAAAGATTTTCTTTAATGACCAGCTTGCTTTCAACAAATATTTCAGTCTTAATTCTCAGGCGGGTAAACTGAAAAATTTCGCCGTTTAATTTTCGACCGCAGCTTATAATCTCTCCCCAAATAAGTTTACTGGTAGGGTGTAAATAAATCGAGTTTACATTTGAAAAGCTCGCATATTTATGGGGTACCGTTGGATGTGGAATGTAACAGAAGAATGCATTTTCAGCAACAGTTATTTCAAATATTTGTGTGGCACCTTTTGTATCAATCCCATCGTGCATATTGAATAACCGCTGAAAAGATTGGGTTTTAAGGCGAAGAGAGCAATTTGAACCAACATAGATTTTCAATTGATATTCATCCCCATTTAAAATACCCGGAGATGAACTCATCAACATTAACTCCAGCAAGCCAGCTTGTTTATTTTCAGTAATGTTGGCAATCTTAAGAGGGGAGGTGGCAAAACTATCGGCCAATATGGTTTTGTTATTACGAAGTATGGTTTCTATGTTAAGTTTTGTGATCATCTCCACAGCTTTTCTTCTTCAACATCCTGCAATAATGCATACTTTTTTATCCAGCTAATTACACTTTTTAAACCTTCCAGGGTCATCAGGTTGGTGAAAACAAAAGGGTTGCCTTTCCTCATTTTTCGGGTATCGGTCTCCATCATATCAAGATCAGCATTTACGTAAGGTGCAAGGTCAATTTTATTAATAACCAGTAGATCACTGCGTGTAATACCAGGCCCTCCTTTACGCGGAATTTTATCGCCCTCAGCTACATCAATTACAAAAATGGTAACGTCTGCCAGGTCGGGGCTGAAAGTTGCTGAAAGGTTATCGCCACCGCTTTCAATAAAAATTATTTCAACATCAGGAAAACGATTGGCCATTTCTTCTACTGCTTCCAGGTTCATACTGGCATCTTCTCTTATGGCCGTATGTGGGCATCCGCCTGTTTCAACACCTATAATTCTGTCGGCAGGCAACAGGCTATTTTTGGTTAAAAATTCAGCATCTTCTTTTGTATAAATGTCATTGGTTATAACTGCAATGTTATAAGCCGGATACATGTTCCTGCATAATCGCTCAATTAAAGCCGTCTTACCTGAACCCACCGGGCCGGCAACTCCAATTTTAACATAGTTCCTTTCTGACATTCAAGTGTTTTTATAAAGATATTTGAGAAGATCAATCCCAATTCAAGAAATAATATTCCTGGTTTTCTTCTGAGCCCGCCATGCTATAATTGGTTCACATATATGTCATCAGCCTGCAAAGGATTTGGGGAGGGCATTTCGTCAATTTTTCTTATCAGAGGTTTTGTATGATGTTCTTCTTTGGTTCCATATTCACTAATCAGTTCAGCAACAAGAGCCGTCCAGCCCGTTTGGTGGCTGGCACCAAGCCCAAGTCCATTATCACCGTGAAAATACTCGTAAAATAAGACCAAATGCTCGTTACCAGGTTTTTGGTAGAACCAATTTGAGTCGCCAAACAAACGGCGGTTACCACTTTTATCTTTATCAAATAAGCTAATTACTCGGCGTGTTAATTCGTCTGCCACCTGGCATAAATTCATTTGAACACCTGACCCTTTGGGACACTCTACCTTCAGGCTGTCACCATAAAATTCACCATACCTTCTTATTGATTGAATGATGAGGTAATTTATGGGCATCCACACCGGTCCCCGCCAGTTGGAGTTGCCTCCAAAAATATCAGAAGCAGAATCTCCGGGGTCGTAAGTGATGGTATGCACCTGGCCATCTACCGTAACTGAGTAAGGGTGTTCTTTATGATCCTTGGATAAGGCTCGTATGCCCCCAGGCGACAAAAACTCTTCCTCGTCAAGCAATCGATCCAATAAATTTTTAAGACGGTCCTGTTTAACCAATGATAATAATATTTCTTCCCCATTACCTTTTTCTTCATTTGGCCAGAATTTATTATTCTTTAAACGATATTGCTCAAACCAGGTGATGCGCTTTTTAAAATCGGTAAGTTTTTCCAGTTCTTTTTTGTCTATAGTGGAGACAGCAAAAAGCGAGGTTAAACCCACAATTGATTTAATTCTGAGCGGTGTTGGCTCAGCACCCTGCACACACAACACATCATAAAAGAATTTATCCTCTTCGTTCCAAAGCCGGTGTTCATTTAATGATTCTGCAATTAAAACAAAGTGCTCAAAAAATTTGGTTGCAGTGTCCTCAAACGACTCGTCAATTACGGCAATTTCCAGCGCCATGTCCATCATGTCTAAAGCATATGTACCCATCCAACTGGTTCCATCGGCCTGTTCTAATTGCATATTGTCGTTTAATCGGTGGCTCCTGTTAAATACTCCGATATTATCAAGGCCAAGAAACCCTCCTTCAAAAATGTTATTACCACTACGGTCTTTCCTGTTGATCCACCAGGTAAAATTGATGAGTAATTTTTGGAAAACCTTCTTCAGAAAAACGACGTCGCCTGTTCCTGTTTGTTTCTTTTCAATGTTATACACCTGCATGGCCGCCCATGCATGAACGGGCGGATTTACATCGCTGAAGTTCCACTCATAGGCAGGTAGCTGACCATCAGGTTTCATATACCACTCACGCATTACCAACAGCATTTGATGCTTGGCAAACGTAGGGTCGGCAACTGCCATGGAAATACACTGAAACGCCAGGTCCCAGGCGGCGTACCATGGGTATTCCCATTTATCGGGCATACAAATAATGTCCTGGTTTTTTAAGTGTTGCCAATCGTGATTTCGGCCGTACTTCCTGTCGTGATGTAAGGGATTGATTCCATCGCCAACAGACAACCAGCGCTCCACATCAAAATGATAGAACTGTTTACTCCACAGCATACCTGCAAGGGCCTGCCGCTGAATTCTTGCCATTTCTTTATTCATACCCTTGGGCAGGATGGCAGCATAAAATTCATCAGCTTCTTCTTTCCGCGTGGTAAAAATTCTCTCGAATCCTTTAACAAAAGCATTGTCCAACATTTGATTACTAAGCCTACAGTACACACTTTTGGTTTCCCCACCCTTTAATTTCAAATTATAAACCGGGGAGAATTTTGTTCCTGTTTTCTTCTTTCTTAACGCCACAATATTTTCACCTTTGACAATGGCATCGTGAAAGGCATCTTTTACAAATATGCTTTCGTTAGGGGTGCCGTTAACTTTAAAAGTGTTGGTTTGGTTATTGGTGAATAAGACATCATTTGCCTGCTGAAAATAAAAGTAATAATCACCTAATGTTTCATGATAGGCATGCACCGAAGTTTTATTTCTAAAGGAAATATGAGGGTTGTCGGTCATGCGCTGGTTCGACGATCGATTGTAAAACCAAAGGGTTGGTAAGACAGTTATGTCGGCTTCAACCGGACCGCGGTTGGTTATTTCTATCTTAATAAATATATCTTCCCGGCTTTGTTTGGCATAGCTAACCAGTACATCAAAATATTTATCATCGTTAAAAATGCCTGTATCTAAAAGTTCATATTCAGCCTCATCTCTTCTTCGTTTCCTGTTTTCTTCTCTTAATTGTTCATAGGGAAATTCGGCTTGCGGGTACTTGTACAAGTACTCCATATAATAATGCGTGGGTAAATTGTCCAGGTAGTAATATAGTTCCTTCACATCCTCGCCATGGTTGCCTTCTCCGTTACTCAATCCAAAAAGCCGCTCCTTTAAAATTTTATCTTTGCCATTCCACACCGCAACTGAAAAACATAAATTTTGAAAGATATCTGATATGCCTGCAATTCCATCTTCGCCCCATTTATAGGCCCGGCAATGAGCATGATCAAATGGAAAATACTGCCAGGCATTACCATCCTGGCTATAGTCTTCTCTTACAGTTCCCCATTGTCTTTCGCTTAAATATGGTCCCCACTTGGCAAGGGGTATAGATTTGCTGGCGTTTACCGCCAGTCGTTGATGCTCTGCTGTCATTTTTATGCATTTATAAAGTCACCAACAATAATTTGTTAGCAAGCTTTGTTGTACCAATGTTTTTAGACAGCAATCGTAGATGCTAAAGTTAATAATAAAAATGAGCGAAAGTCACCGACAGACCTAAGTGTGTTGATTTCAATTTGTCGCTATTTTTTGGTTACGGTCAGAAGTAACCATTTGCAGCTCCGGTTGTGTCACTCACTTGTACTGTATCTTTCTAAGGCGGCTTTTTTGTTACGAACATTCACTAATAACTAAACTATAAATTGGAATATACTTAAGTAGGTGAGGAAGTTAAATTCATACCTACTTTAGGACATATAAAGCCTGGAGTATAAATGTTCGTGTTGCATGCTTCTTATATCAAACCCGGCACTGCATAATCCAAGAAGTTCTTTATCTGGATGCAAAGATTTTGTAGCCAAGTCACTGATTAAAGAAAAAAATTCTATCATCATTTCATGCCCATCCTGTTGGCCAAGAGGGATAAGCTTTACGGCATTGGTTACAAAACCGGTTGCTGTATTATAATAAAAACCTGCAAGGGCATCTATCTTTTCAATCATTAATATTTCTGCTATCAGCCCATATACTATGCAATAATGTCCAAAAGCTTGTTGGCTTCCGATACGCTCCGCGTAAGCTGTAAATATTTGGGAACTTAACTGGTTCTGATACAATTTTATGAGCCGTATGCCTAATTTATTGCTGGCCATTCGTATTTCTTTTGGCAATTTTATGGCGGTACATTCTTCATCTAATTCAAGTAAGGTTTGCAGGTCATTTGTTATGGAGCAATCAAATGCAAGCGATGCAAATGATGCATCCGTGTAAAAAATGCTTTGCGATAGTTGCTGCCAAACAAATTCTTTTGCTGTAGCCCGGTTGCAAACTATACCCGCTTGCACATAAGTTTCTACTCCCGCAGAATGCGAGAAACCTCCAATGGGCAAAGCAGGATCGCACAAATGAAGCAATTGTACCAGATTAGATGATGACATTATGGATTGGTTGTTAGCCTTAAGATTTTATTGAAAAGGCTGCTGCCGCGTTCACTCAAACCATGTGGAGAAACAGAAGTTTTTAATGGCTGCTGTAACTTTCTCTGTTCAATTTTCATGGTGTATCCACTCGCCTGCAGTAAGCGAAACAATGGGGGATCATACGGTACCAGTAATTCATTTTGGTGGAAGAATAATGGAAGATGTTTATTACCGATTTCGTAACTGATTGCAGCAGCTTCCATAATGGTTAATGGCGTAATCACGATAGCCTCACAGGGTAATATTTCAATTATAATAATAAGTTCATCATTAACAAACACAACATCACCCTCTTTCCAATCAGGATTTTGCTGTAAAAATTTGATACTGATTTTGTGACCGCTGGTAGTTGCTTTATGCAGAATTCTTTTATTGGCTTCATACCATTCAATGCACAGTACATCTATTACCTTTCCACTACAATCAAATGATGATAGGTTGCCGGGTTTTTCTGTAATGGTCATAGTTCAGTTGGGCAATATTCGAGGTTAAAAAATTATCAATTTTCTAATTTCTTTTTTGAGTGTTGTTGTGTTGGGTAAATACAATTGATACTTCGCCTTGCAAGCAGGTCGCTTCCATATTCAGCACGCTCATTCCCCTGTTGTTCAAATTCAACTATATATCTGCCAATTTCCCAATTTGCTTTTACGAGCTGAGCGTTAATAGTGGCAATTGAATTAGTTCTTGCTATATCAATTGCGGCACCGATGTTGGCGAGCAATTTGTCATATTTTCTTCTTGAAAGTTTCATCTGTGGGCAATTAACCTTTAAAATCGGTATTAGAAATATAAAAAACTATGCGGTGTCTGCCATATTCATAAGTATATATATTTATGAAAGCCTTTACTGTAAAGGGTTTTAGCATTATTCAACCCAATCAATTTTATAAAAACTATACGGGTGTCTGCCATATTCAATTTCTCAAAACAAAAAATACCGTTGTGCCAAAGGCACTTCACTAACTGGTTCGCATGTAATATGTACGCCATCAACTTTTACTTCGTAAGTCTCCGGGTTAACATCTATTTGTGGGGTCTTGTCATTATGCACCAGGTCTTTTTTGCCAATGTTGCGGCAGTTTTTTACAGGCAGTATTTCTTTATGTAAGCGGTATGATCTGATAGCCCCATTTTCAAGGGAGGCCTGCGACACAAAAGTAAAACACGTTTTATGCAAAGCCTTTCCATAGGCTCCAAACATGTGCCGGAAAATTACAGGCTGCGGGGTAGGAATAGAGGCATTAGGATCGCCCATTTTACTGGCGATGATCATACCTCCTTTTATAATCATTTCGGGTTTTGCACCAAACATTGCAGGTTTCCATAAAACCAAATCAGCAAATTTTCCTGCTTCCAATGAGCCCACGTATTCAGAAATTCCATGTGTTATAGCAGGGTTGATGGTATACTTGGCTACATATCTTTTAACCCTGAAATTATCATTCTTCCTAACCTCATCTTCTGGCAAGAAGCCCCGTTGCTTTTTCATTTTATCAGCCGTTTGCCAGGTGCGGGTGATGACTTCCGCAACACGTCCCATAGCCTGGCTGTCGCTGCTCATCATACTAAATACACCCATGTCGTGTAGAATATCCTCTGCTGCAATGGTCTCTGGCCTAATGCGGCTGTCGGCAAAGGCCACATCCTCTGGCACTGATTTATCCAGGTGATGGCAGACCATCAACATATCCAAATGCTCATCAATGGTGTTAACCGTAAAAGGCCTTGTAGGATTAGTAGATGACGGCAAAATGTTTGGAAACATAGCTGCTTTAATAATATCCGGTGCATGACCGCCACCTGCACCTTCCGTATGGTACGTATGTATCACTCGTCCATTAATCGCATTGATAGTATCTTCTAAAAAGCCGGCTTCATTAAGGGTGTCTGTATGAATGGCTACCTGTACATCATATTTATCAGCTATAGTAAGCGAAGCATCAATTACCGCAGGAGTTGAGCCCCAGTCTTCATGTATTTTTAAACCTATCGCCCCGGCTTCAATTTGTTCGGCCAGCGGTTCTAAAGAGGCACAATTGCCCTTACCTAAAAAGCCCAGGTTCATAGGGAAAGCATCCGCTGCTTCCAACATCTTTTGAATATTCCAGGCACCCGGAGTAACGGTAGTAGCGCTTGTGCCATCAGCCGGACCTGTACCGCCACCCAGCATAGTAGTAATACCACTAAACAAAGCATGATCAATTAACTGCGGGCAAATAAAATGTATGTGCGTATCGATGCCCCCTGCAGTAGCTATTAAACCCGCTCCACCATGTACCTCGGTCGAAGCACCAATAATCATATTTTCATTTACGCCATCCATTATGTCGGGGTTGCCCGCCTTACCAATACCTACGATCTTGCCATCTTTAATTCCTATATCACCTTTTACAATACCCCAGTGATCAATAATCATTACACCTGTGATTACAAAATCAAGCACTCCATCATCCCTGCGTGCATTAGCAGATTGGGCCATGCCATCGCGTATGGTTTTACCACCTCCAAATTTGTTTTCCTCTCCATAAATGGTAAAATCTTTTTCAATCTCAATAAGCAACTCAGTATCGCCTAACCTTACTTTATCGCCTGTTGTTGGGCCATACATGTTGGCATATTTTCTCCTGTTTATTTGTAAGCTCATGCAGGTTTGTTTTTAAAGTTGTTAGATGCAAGTGTACTCATGGCCTCAGCTTTGTTCGTTTCAGTAGAGGTTTCACCATTTACAAGGCTATTCAGTCCAATAGCTACGCGGTTGCCGGCAAATGTTACCAACTCAACATCTTTTTCTTCGCCGGGTTCAAACCGAACAGCAGTTCCGGCGGCAATGTTTAGTCGCATTCCAAAAGCCTTGCCTCGGTCAAATTCCATTTGACGATTTACTTCAAAAAAATGAAAGTGAGAGCCAACCTGTACAGGCCGGTCGCCTGTATTTGTGACCTCAATAGTTACGGTTGTTCTACCAACATTGCATTCAATATCGCCTTCGGCCAAAAAGTATTCTCCAGGTATCATAGTTTTTATTTTTATTTTTTTGAACCCAGCCGGGTATTTCTATGAGGCAGCCGTTGCTGACTGGCCCGCCGAATAGCAGAGTGTGTTGCAGGCGGGGTCCACACTTGTACCCTGCGTTATTACCTCATCTTTTATAACCCGCTTATTAAATATCGAAGCCACAAGGCGAAGCAAACCGAGGATTTTTATATTGGTTCTTTATGCTGTTACAGCAAAAATGTCATTGATGTTTATAGAAAGGCCATCAAATAAGGCAGATTTAAATTCACCTTCTAAAGTTGTGGCTGCACTAAACAATTCGTATCGGTTGTTTTGAAGCGTGTAAATTTCTATTGCTTCATATTGAGGATCAACGAGCCAATATTCCTGCACGGCCATTCTTTCATACAAATTCTTTTTTTCAATCCTATCCCTGATTATAGATGTGGGCGATATAATCTCAATGATCATATCCGGTACACCCATTATTCCGTCGTGGGTTATTATTCCGCTCTTTTCCTTTGAAATGAAAATGATATCAGGCTGCGGCTTATTATATTCATCCAGGTAAACATCAAGCGGAGCACAAAACAAACTTCCTTTTTGAGTACTTCGGTTGTACGTTTCCAATGCAAATAATAAATTCCTGGAAATTTCCTGATGCAGGGGTGCAGGTGCAGATTTTCGTATCATGTGTCCGTCGATTATTTCATAATAGTAGGTGTCGTCATCCTCAAATAACATGGTACGAAATTCACTCACACTAATTTTCTCATCAGAAATTACTGTTTCCATATCAACTGCTTTATTTCAAATTTACGCAATAAAAACCATTACAGCCGACCCTTCAAGTAGCAGTAAAAGGTGTTAGAAAAAGGCTGAAAAAGACAAGGGAAAATTTAAGAAATAATTGAAATCGCTGCCATTGTCCAGCAAATATTCACAATCCTCACACATGCAATTCCGACAACATTGAATCGCCATTGAAGTTCAATCAGCATTTCATCTTATAGGGTCATGCACAGTTACCAGTTTTGTTCCATCCTTAAAAGTGGCCTCTATTTGTATTTCCTGGATCATCTCAGGAATGCCTTCCATTACATCCTCACGGGTCAATATGGTAGCTCCATATTGCATGAGATCCGCAACCGCCCGTCCATCACGGGCAGCTTCCTGCAAATGACTGCTTATGTATGCAATGGCTTCCGGGTAATTTAATTTCAATCCCCTTGCCTTGCGTTTAGCAGCCAATTCACCGGCCAGGTATAATAATAGCTTTTCAGTTTCTCTTGGAGTAAGATGCATGTGTTTTTTATAAACTTTTAGGAATACAATCGTTGAAAGGAGTTTGACAAATCCAACGATGCTTTAATAGGACAAGGCAATTGCCAACTTAATTATGTTCTTCCAATAAGAATATGTTTTTCCAATAAGAAGACAAGTAATTCTAATTAACGTTAAATAATTTCTAATGGTTACAGTACTTACAAGTTAATTGTAATTTCAAATATCAAACAACATCCTTTCACTATTTTTACTTTTCAAAATTATTGTAATGAAAAAGTTACTGACACTTTTAGTTGGATTGGGTTTTGGAATTTTGGCTTTGGCACAGCCTCCTAAAGGTCCGGCAAATAAAGGTATGACCTTTGGTGAGACTACAACTGCTGACGGAGCAGTAAGTGTAAGTGATCTTACTTCAACTGTAACATCAGAAAAGGAAATGTTTGTAAAAGTAAAAGGGAAAGTAACCGATGTTTGTACCATGGAAGGTTGCTGGATAAAAGTGCAAACACCCAATGGAAAGATGATGATTAAAATGAAAGATCATGCATTTGTTGTTCCATTAGACCTTAATGGTAAAGAAGTTATTGTAAATGGAACTGCTTCTATAAAAGTAACCAGTGTAAAAGAATTGCAGCACTATGCCGAAGATGCCGGTAAAACAAAAGAAGAAATCGCTAAGATTACCCAACCCAAAAAGGAAATAATACTTGATGCCAAAGGTATTTTGGTGTTATAAACTGAAATGATATAAGAATTTAGAAACGGCTGTCAAATAAATGATGGCCGTTTTAATTTTCACGTATGAATTTTGATTGTATTTTTTGTAAAACAGTTGTTGAACGGAGCATCGCCACTTAAGTCCCACAAAAACCTTCTGCTGGTTACGCAAAAATCTCTGCGGATAGTTTTTTCACTTTTTAATTTTGTCTTTTTAATTTCTCCCCTTACCTTCGCGGTCCCAAAAAAAGTTCTTTCCGTTGAATTGATTGAATTTGGGAGTCACCCGGCTCCGCTTAATTGCGGTTTATTGGGAGACGTTAACACCAAAAAAAATAAACATGGCAAAAGAAATCACCGGTTACGTAAAGCTGCAGTGTAAAGGTGGCCAGGCAAATCCTGCACCTCCAATCGGACCCGCATTAGGTTCCAAGGGTCTTAACATTATGGAGTTCTGTAAGCAATTTAATGCCAGAACCCAGGATAAAATGGGAAAAGTTGTTCCCGTCCTCATTACCGTTTATGGCGATAAGTCGTTCGACTTTGTAGTTAAAACTGCACCGGCTCCTGTACAGTTGCTGGAAGCTGCTAAGCTTACAAGTGGTTCCAAAGAGCCTAACCGTACCAAAGTTGGTAAAGTAACATGGGTACAGGTTGAAGAAATTGCTAAAGACAAGATGACCGACCTGAACTGTTTTACTACTGAAAGCGCTATGAAAATGGTTGCCGGTACAGCTCGCAGCATGGGTATCACAGTTGATGGCACTGCACCATGGGAAAATTAATTGATCAATTCTAAACTGATTAACAATGGGAATTACTAAAAAAAGAAAAGCTATAGCAGCTAAAGTTGATAAAAATAAGGTTTACACACTCAACGATGCATCTTCGTTAGTTAAAGAGGTAAACGCAACAAAATTTGATAGCTCTGTTGACCTTCACATCCGTTTGGGTGTTGATCCGAAAAAAGCTGACCAGCAGGTGCGTGGAACCGTAACACTTCCGCACGGGACTGGTAAAACTAAAAGAGTATTGGTTCTTTGTACGCCTGATAAGGAAGCCGATGCAAAAGCTGCAGGTGCTGATTATGTAGGATTAGATGAATATATAGCTAAAATTGAAGGAGGATGGACAGATGTTGATGTAATTGTTGCAACTCCATCTGTAATGCCAAAGATTGGTCGTCTTGGTAAAGTATTAGGTCCCCGTAACTTAATGCCAAACCCAAAAACAGGTACTGTAACAAACAATGTTGGCGAGGCGGTTAATGAAGTAAAAGGTGGTAAAATAGCTTTCAAGGTTGATAAGGCAGGAATTGTTCATGCTTCTATCGGAAGGGTTTCTTTCACTCCTGAAAAGCTTACCGAAAACAGTAATGAATTCATCAATGCTATTATAAGACTGAAACCCTCAACTTCAAAAGGAACTTACCTTAAAGGAGTTAGTATGGCCAGTACTATGAGCCCGTCGATAGCTGTAGACACCAAAACATTAATCTAATCCGGTCATCGGTTAAAATAGTAGCGTTATGACAAAGACACAAAAAAACGAAGTAATTGAACTGTTGAAAGACAAGTTCTCTCAATACAACAACTTTTACATCACTGATACTGAATCGCTTTCAGTAGCCCAGATTAACAAACTTAGGGGTACTTGTTTTAGTAAAGATGTAGAATTGCAGGTTGCCAAAAACACCCTGATCAAAAAAGCTTTAGAATCTCTGGACAGTGCTAAATATGCCGGCGTATTTGATAGCCTGCATAAAGTAACTGCATTAATGTTTTCTGAAAATCCAAAAGAGCCGGCTCTTATTTTAAGCTCTTTTAGAAAAGATAATAACAAAACCAAGCCTGTTTTAAAGGCTGCATTTATTAACGGTGATGTTTATACCGGTGATGAAAGCCTGAAGGGTCTTACACAGATAAAGACTAAAAATGAATTGATTGGTGAAGTAATTGGACTGTTGCAATCTCCGGCCAAGCGTGTGCTTGCTGCTTTATTGTATCATCACGAAAAACAAGCTGAGCCTGCTGTTGCAGAAACCACAGAAGCGCCGTCAGAATAGTTAGACATTAGTAGTTAGATATTAGACAGCGCCAGGGGTTTTCTCTTGCTACTTGCTACTAAAATCCTGCTACTATTTAATAAACACAATTTTTTTAATCAGTCCCTCCGGATCCATTCAATTGGGCGTGAAGGGGGCAAAAATTTAAACAAAATGGCAGACGTAAAAGCATTAGCCGAATCATTAGTAGGCTTAACAGTAAAGGAAGTACAGGAATTAGCTGATTTCCTTAAATCAGAATACGGTATTGAACCAGCTGCTGCAACTGTTGTTGCAAGTGCTGATGGTGGCGGTGGAGCTGCTGCAGTTGAAGAGAAAACCTCTTTCGACGTGGTATTGATTGCTGCTGGTCCAAGCAAACTGAACGTAGTTAAGATTGTTAAAGAACTTACAGGTTTAGGTTTGAAAGAAGCAAAAGACCTGGTTGATGGCGCTCCAAAACCAGTTAAAGAAGGTGTTGCAAAAGCAGAGGCTGATGAAATTGCAACTAAACTGAAAGATGCAGGGGCTGAAGTTGAAGTAAAGTAATTGATTACTTATAGTGCTAAGCCGGTGGGATTTATTCTCATCGGCTTTGTTTATTTTGGAATATTGCAGATAACCTGTGCAGCAATTATTTTTTAGGGAGATTATGCTTGACAAATAGATGAAGAGTCTTTACTTTTACAGCTCATAACAATTGCGTAACAATAGCTACACTTCATCAACCATACCGGTTTAACCTTTTATTATCTCCTATACCATCTTTGGTATAAAAATTGTTTTTGCATTTTATCTTCATTCCTTACCTTTGCATTCCTTTAAATTTAGGCTAATCATCTATTTACATTCCCAACTGTTATCTATGTTGTTGTAAGTGACTGATTATCATATTTTTGATAGCCTTTGGGGTTCCGCCTAATTTTTTTTGACTTAAACCGGTTAATACATAATATGTCTTCAACAAAAGTTCAGAGCAGGGTAAGTTTCGGAAAAATTAAAAATTTATCAGAAACGCCCGACCTTCTCGACATTCAATTACAATCATTCCAGGACTTTTTTCAGTTAGAGACAACGCCTGATAAGCGTAACGTCGAAGGATTGTTTCGTGTGTTTAAGGAAAACTTTCCGATAAACGATACACGCAACATCTTTATGCTGGAGTTCCTGGATTATTTTATTGATCCGCCCCGCTATTCAATTGATGAGTGTATGGAGCGTGGTCTTACTTATGCTGTGCCTTTAAAAGCAAAGCTTAGGTTGAGTTGTAACGATGAAGAGCACGTAGATTTTCAAACAATTGTACAGGATGTATTCCTAGGAAACATTCCATACATGACACCCCGCGGTACCTTTGTAATTAATGGTGCTGAAAGGGTAGTAGTTAGCCAGTTGCACCGTTCACCTGGTGTGTTCTTTGGTCAGTCTGTTCACCCTAACGGAACTAAAATTTATTCAGCCAGGGTTATTCCTTTCAAAGGTGCCTGGATGGAATTTGCTACAGACATTAATAATGTGATGTATGCTTATATCGATCGTAAAAAGAAGTTTCCGGTTACTACATTATTGCGTTCAATAGGTTTTGAAACTGATAAGGATATTTTAGAATTGTTTGGTATGGCCGATGAGGTTAAAGCCGACAAAAAATCTCTTGAAAAGTTTCTTGGAAAGAAATTAGCTGCACGTGTGTTACGCACCTGGGTGGAGGATTTTGTAGATGAAGATACCGGTGAAGTAGTTTCTATTGAAAGAAACGAAGTGGTAATGGAGCGGGATACTATTTTGGACGAAAACGCTATTGCAACCATCAGCGAGATGGATGTTAAGAATGTATTCATTCAGAAAGAAGAGATGAGTGGTGATTATTCCATTATTTATAATACGTTAAACAAGGATACTTCAAACAGTGAATTAGAAGCCGTTCAGCACATCTATCGCCAATTGCGTGGTGCTGATGCGCCGGATAATGAAACTGCCCGTGGAATTATTGATAAATTATTCTTCTCAGATAAGCGTTACGATCTGGGAGAAGTTGGACGTTATAAGATTAATCGTAAACTGGGTCTTACTTTCCCTATAGAGAAGAAAGTTTTGACGAAAGAAGATATCATCGAGATCATTAAATACCTGGTACGCTTAACCAATAGCAAGGCAGAGATTGATGATATTGATCACTTGAGCAATCGTCGTGTTCGTACTGTGGGTGAGCAATTGTACGCTCAGTTTGGTGTTGGTTTGGCTCGTATGGCCCGTACCATTCGTGAGAGAATGAACGTTCGTGATAACGAGGTATTTACCCCGGTTGACCTGATCAACGCCCGTACGTTGTCTTCTGTTATTAATTCCTTCTTTGGTACCTCACAGTTATCCCAATTCTTAGATCAAACCAATCCTTTAAGTGAGATTACGCACAAGCGTCGTATCTCCGCATTAGGACCCGGAGGTTTAAGTCGTGAAAGAGCAGGTTTCGAGGTTCGTGACGTACACTATAGCCATTACGGTCGTTTGTGTACCATTGAAACGCCAGAAGGACCAAACATTGGTTTGATTTCAACCCTTTGTGTACACGCAAAGATCAACGACATGGGCTTTATCGAAACACCTTATCATAAGGTGAACAATGGTAAGGTTGATATGAAAACGTTGACCTTCCTGAGTGCTGAAGAGGAAGATCTTAAAAAGATTGCCCAGGCGAGTTCGCCTTTAACTGAAAAAAGTGAATTTGCTGATGAGAAGGTAGTAAGCCGTCAAACTGGTGACTTCCCAATATTAGATAGAAGCGAAGTGGAATACATGGACGTTGCACCTAACCAGATTGTTGGTTTGAGTGCTTCTCTAATTCCATTTTTGGAGCATGATGATGCCAACCGAGCGTTGATGGGATCGAACATGCAACGCCAGGCTGTACCATTGATTCGTCCGGAAGTGCCTATTGTAGGTACCGGTTTGGAAGGTAAAGCTGCCCGTGATGCACGTATTCAAATACATGCGGAAGGGGATGGTGTGGTAGAGTTTGTTGATGCTAAAGAAATTCATGTTCGCTATAAGAGAAACGAGCAACAAAAGCTGGTTTCGTTTGAAGAGGACCTGGTAATTTATAAACTTACTAAGTTTATTAAAACCAACCAGGCTACCTGTATCAACTTGCGTCCTTCTGTTAAAAAGGGACAAGTTGTGAAAGAGGGTGATTTCTTAACCGAAGGTTATGCTACCCGTGATGGAGAGCTAGCCCTTGGCAGAAACCTGAAGGTGGCCTTCATGCCATGGAAAGGTTACAACTTTGAGGATGCGATTGTAATTAATGAAAAAGTAGTTCGCGAAGACTGGTTTACCTCGGTTCACATTGAAGAGTTTGAATTGGAAGTACGAGATACTAAGTTGGGCGAAGAGGAATTAACTCCGGACATTCCCAACGTTAGTGAAGAGGCTACAAAAGATTTGGATGAGCACGGTATCATTCGCATTGGGGCACAGATTAAAGAAGGTGACATCATCATTGGTAAAATCACTCCAAAAGGTGAAAGCGATCCAACCCCTGAAGAGAAGTTGTTACGTGCCATCTTTGGCGATAAAGCGGGTGATGCAAAAGATGCTTCATTGAAAGCGCCAAGCGGAACAGAGGGTGTAGTAATCGATAAGAAGTTGTTCCAGAGAGCTAAGAAAGATAAGAACACAAAAGTTCGTGAGAAGGCAATACTGGAGAAGATTGAAAAGGTTCACGAGAAGAATGAAGCTGATATTTTAGAGGTGTTGTTGGAGAAATTGCAGACACTTGTTAAGGAAAGACCTTCTCTGGGAGTTAGCAACAACTTTAATGAAGTGTTGATTGGTAAGGGAGCTAAGTTTAATCAGAAGAATCTTTCTCAAATCGACTTCCAGAATGTTAACCCCTTAGGTTGGACAGGTGATGCAAAAGTGGATGACCAGATAAACACTTTGTTGCACAATTATAATATTAAGTACAACGAAGAATTAGGTCGTTATAAGAGAGAGAAGTTCAACATATCTATTGGTGATGAATTACCAGCAGGTGTTTTGAAATTAGCTAAGGTTTACATGGCTGTTAAACGTAAACTTAAAGTGGGTGATAAGATGGCGGGTCGTCACGGAAATAAAGGTATTGTGGCTAAGATAGTTCGTGCAGAAGATATGCCTTTTCTTGAAGATGGAACCCCGGTTGACATTGTTTTGAACCCATTGGGTGTACCAAGCCGTATGAACCTGGGACAGATTTATGAAACTGTACTGGGCTGGGCTGGTGAAAAATTAGGTGTTCGCTTTGCAACTCCAATATTTGATGGTGCTACTGTTGAAGAAATTGCAGAGAACGTAGAAAAAGCCGGATTACCATTGTTTGGTCATACACACTTGTACGATGGAGAAACCGGTGAGCGTTTTGAGCAAAAAACTACAGTAGGTATTATTTACATCATTAAGCTTCACCACATGGTGGATGATAAGATGCACGCCCGTTCAATCGGACCCTACAGTTTGATTACTCAACAACCTTTGGGTGGTAAAGCACAGTTTGGTGGACAAAGATTTGGTGAGATGGAGGTTTGGGCACTGGAGGCTTATGGTGCATCCAACATCTTGCAGGAGTTGTTAACGCTCAAGTCTGATGATATTATTGGACGTGCCAAAACATACGAGGCTATTGTGAAAGGTGAAAACATTCCAAGAGCTGGTATACCTGAATCATTTAATGTATTGGTTCATGAATTACGAGGTTTGGGATTGGATTTGAAATTTGAGTAACCCCAACTCTTAAAGGGGAGTAGGGAGAAAATAAAAATTGGAGGTCGCACTTAGTGACCTCCAATTCTAGTAAGTTCTTTTAAGTTATTGTAAGAGGAAGTTCATTAAAATGTTAACCATAATTGGAGGTCGCAATTTGCGACCTTGAACGTGTTAGTATGAGTACATCTTTACACATCACTGAACCTTTAATAGAAAGTAAAATTTACCTGATCAGAGAAATGAAGGTGATGCTTGATGTTGATCTTGCTGATATGTATGGGGTTTTGACGAAAGCTCTTAAACAAGCTGTAAGAAGAAACCATGTTCGATTTCCTGAAGACCTTATGTTTGAACTAACAAAGGAAGAAGTAGAGACGCTTCTTCATTTGCAAATTCAAATACCTTCAAGGTCACAATTTGTGACCTTGAACAGAGGTCAAAACGTCAAGTATCTTCCTTTTGCTTTTACTGAGCATGGGGTACTAATGCTTTCAAGTGTATTAAGAAGTGAACAAGCTGTCCAGGTGAATATTCGAATTATGAGGGTTTATTTTAAGATGAAAGAACTACTAATCATGCACAAGGACATTTTGGTGAAGCTGGAAAAATTAGAGAAGAAATCGGATAAGCACGATGAACAAATTCAATTGATCTTCTCTTCCATCAAGAAGCTGATTGAACAACCAAAAACAAAAACTGAAAGAATTGGATTTAAGAAGGAGTGGTGAGGGAAGTTAATTAGTTAGCTGATAACTGAAACCGCACAACTGCTCCAACAAAAATAAACAGTACAAGTGAGCCCCGCCGCGGCGGGGACGATGTTGAAGCAAGCACTTTCGATAGTAACAAATAATAAAATTGTAACACGATATATGGCAATGAATAAAAGAGATAATCGTCCCAGACCAACGTTTTCAAAGATCACGATTGGTTTGGCGTCTCCCGACAGCATTCTTGAAAAGAGCTTCGGCGAGGTTTTGAAGCCTGAAACCATTAACTACCGTACTTACAAGCCTGAACGTGATGGTTTGTTTTGCGAAAGAATTTTCGGACCGGTTAAGGATTATGAATGTGCCTGCGGTAAGTACAAACGCATCCGTTATAAGGGTATTGTTTGCGACCGTTGTGGCGTGGAAGTAACAGAGAAAAAAGTACGCCGTGAAAGAATGGGCCACATTAAACTGGTGGTTCCTGTAGTGCATATCTGGTACTTTAAATCTCTTCCAAACAAAATTGGTTACCTGTTGGGTATGAGCTCTAAGAAATTAGAGACCATTGTGTACTATGAGCGTTTTGTAGTGATACAATCTGGTATACGTGCAGATAAGGGGCAGAATTTTGGTGACTTACTTACTGAAGAAGAATACCTGGATATATTGGATGCTTTGCCAAAAGACAACCAATACCTGGCCGACGAAGATCCAAATAAATTTATAGCAAAGATGGGTGCCGAGGCAGTTCATGATTTGTTACAAAGGATCGATCTTGACCAG
Source organism: Chitinophagales bacterium (assembly GCA_038211085.1). Classification (GTDB taxonomy): domain Bacteria; phylum Bacteroidota; class Bacteroidia; order Chitinophagales; family Chitinophagaceae; genus Segetibacter. The sequence continues at coordinate 18,572 of JBBQVY010000027.1, forward strand.
TTATCGTTTGACCTTCGTAATGCTGCTGCAAACGAGACCTCTCAACAACGTAAAGCAGATGCCTTAAAGCGTTTGAGCGTGGTTGAAAGTTTCCGTGATGCTAATACACGTATTACCAACCGCCCCGAGTGGATGGTGATGCAGTATATTCCTGTTATTCCACCTGAACTTCGTCCATTGGTTCCTTTGGATGGTGGTCGTTTTGCATCATCTGATTTGAACGATTTATACCGTCGAGTGATCATTCGTAATAACCGTTTAAAGCGTTTGTTAGAGATTAAAGCACCTGAGGTAATCTTGCGTAACGAGAAACGTATGTTGCAGGAAGCTATAGACAGTTTGTTTGATAACAGCCGTAAATCAAATGCCGTTAAAGCTGAAGGTGGACGTGCGTTGAAATCATTGTCTGATGTACTGAAAGGTAAACAAGGACGTTTCCGTCAGAACCTATTGGGTAAGCGTGTTGACTATTCTGGTCGTTCTGTTATTGTGGTAGGACCTGAAATGAAAATGCACGAGTGTGGTCTTCCAAAAGATATGGCTGCAGAGCTTTTCAAACCATTTATTATTCGTAAGCTTATTGAAAGAGGTATCGTAAAAACCGTTAAGTCTGCCAAGAAACTGGTTGATAAAAAAGAAGCGGTGATTTGGGATATTCTTGAAAATATATTGAAGGGTCACCCGATCATGTTGAACAGGGCCCCTACGTTGCACCGTTTGTCAATCCAGGCGTTTCAGCCAAGGTTGATTGAAGGTAAAGCGATACAATTGCACCCGTTAGTAACCACATCATTCAACGCCGACTTTGACGGTGACCAGATGGCGGTACACGTACCATTAAGCCACGCTGCCATCCTTGAAGCCCAGTTGCTGATGTTGTCTTCCCACAATATTTTGAACCCTCAGAATGGTACACCAATTACCCTTCCCAGCCAGGACATGGTTTTGGGCTTATACTATATTACCAAAGGAAGAAGAAGTTCTGATGATGATAAAGTTCAGGGTGAAGGAATGGCTTTCTACTCTATGGACGAGGTGGTGATTGCCTATAACGAAAAGAAGGTTGACCTGCATGCTCATATTAAAGTAAAAACTTTGGTACGTGAGAAAGGTGAACTGTTTCAAAAATTAATTGAGACCACAACAGGTAGAGTATTATTTAACCAGCATGTTCCAAAAGAAGTTGGTTACATCAATGCATTGCTTACTAAGAAAAGTCTGCGTGAAATTGTTGGAGACATAATAAAAATCACCGACGTTCCTAAGACGGCCAAGTTCCTTGATGATATTAAGACACTAGGTTTTAGAATGGCGTTTAAAGGTGGATTGTCCTTTAACATTAACGACCTTATTATCCCAGACATTAAGGAGCAATTGCTGACTAATGCCAAAGGCGAGGTAGAAGAAGTTTGGGATAACTACAATATGGGTTTGATTACCAATAACGAACGATACAATGGTATAATTGACATCTGGAGCCGTGTGGATACCCGCATTACCGAGACTTTGATTCGTGAAATGGCTAATGATAAAAAGGGTTTCAACTCTGTTTACATGATGCTGGACAGTGGTGCCCGTGGTAGTAAGCAACAGGTAAAACAGCTTGCTGGTATCAGGGGTCTGATGGCTAAACCCCGTAAGAGTGGAAGCAGTGGAAACGAGATTATTGAAAACCCGATCCTTTCAAACTTTAAAGGTGGATTGAACGTATTGGATTATTTTATCTCTACCCACGGTGCCCGTAAAGGTTTGGCGGATACGGCTCTTAAAACAGCAGATGCCGGTTACCTTACCCGTCGTTTGGTAGACGTTGCACAAGATGTGGTAATTACACTGGAAGATTGCGGCACATTGCGTGGTACAGCCACAAGTGCTTTAAAAGATAATGAGGACATAGTTGAACCATTGTTCGATAGAATATTGGGACGTACCTCTCTTCATAACGTGTTGAACCCGGTAACCGAAGAATTATTGGTTGAGGCCGGACAGCAGATCAGCGATGATATTGCAAAGGCTATTGAAGAAGCTGGAATAGAAACTGTTGAAATTCGCTCTGTGCTAACCTGCGAAGCAAAACGCGGTGTGTGTGTAAGGTGTTATGGTAAAAACCTGGCTACAGGTTATACCGCTCAGCGTGGTGATGCAGTTGGTATAATTGCGGCCCAATCAATTGGTGAGCCGGGTACACAGTTAACGCTTCGTACCTTCCACGTGGGTGGTGTTGCGGGTTCTGCCTCTGTTGAAAGTACATTGAATGCTAAGTTCGATGGTACTGTACAGTTTGATGGTTTGCGTACTGTTGATACAGTTAACAATGAGGGTAATAAAGTAAAAGTAGTAATTGGCCGTACCGGTGAGGTGCGTATCATGGATGTGAAGAACGACCGTTTGTTAATTACAAACAACGTTCCGTATGGTGCTACCCTGCAGGTTAAAGATGGCCAGAAGGCAGTTAAAGGTGATGTGATTTGTTCGTGGGATCCGTTCAACAACGTAGTAGTTGCAGAAATTCCCGGAGCTATCAAATTCGACAATATTATCGATGGTGTAACCTTCCGCGAAGAGGCCGATGAGCAAACAGGTCACCGCGAAAAAGTGGTAATTGAAACGAAAGATAAAACCAAGATACCTGCATTGATTGTGGAAGGTGTTAAGGAAAGCAAGCTGTATAACCTTCCTGTTGGATCGCACATTGTATTGGAAGAAGGTGAAGAAGTAAAACAGGGTCAAGTATTGGTGAAAATTCCAAGGGTATTAGGTAAGTTAAGAGATATTACCGGAGGTCTTCCACGTGTAACTGAATTGTTCGAAGCACGTAACCCAAGCAATCCTGCCGTTGTAAGCGAGATTGATGGTGTGGTTAGCTTTGGTAACATTAAGCGTGGTAACCGTGAGATTATTGTTGAAGCAAGAGATGGTGTTGTTAAGAAATACCTTGTTCCATTAACCCGTCAAATTCTTGCACAGGATGGTGACTTTATAAAAGCAGGTGTTCCATTGTCTGATGGTTCTATTGCACCGGCCGATATATTGGATATTAAAGGTCCGTTTGCTGTACAGGAATACGTGGTTAATGAAATTCAGGAGGTGTATCGTTTGCAAGGTGTGCGTATCAACGATAAGCACATTGAAGTGATCGTTCGCCAAATGATGAAGAAGGTTGAAATCCAGGATCCGGGCGACACCCGTTTTCTTGAAGGAGATACCGTTGACCGTATTGAATTTAATGAAGAGAACGATTATATCTACGACAAGAAAGTTGTGGTTGACTCAGGTGAAAGCACCAAGTTAAAAGCCGGCCAGATTGTTAGCTTAAGAGAAGTTAGGGAAGAAAATTCCATCCTTCGCCGTAGCGATAGGAAGCTGGTTGATTTCCGCGATGCTGAATCTGCTACCTCATCTCCGTTGTTGCTGGGTATTACCAAAGCTTCGTTGGGTGTGCAAAGCTGGATATCTGCCGCTTCGTTCCAGGAAACTACCAAGGTGTTAAGTTCAGCAGCCATTATGGGTAAAACCGATGACATGCTTGGATTGAAAGAGAACGTTATTACCGGCCATGCAATACCTGCAGGTACCGGTTTAAGAGAGTTCGAAAACATGATTGTTGGTAGCAAAGAGGAGTATGAGTTGTTGGCCACAGCAAGAGAGGCAATGAACTTTGATGAAGAAGAATAAGTAAGTCGATAGTCTTTAGTCTGAAGTTCGGAGTAAAGAAGAAAATGAAAAAAGCAGGAAGCGAAAGTTTCCCGCTTTTTTAATTTTATGCACCGGGCATTTACAATATTAGAAAACATCGTTGCTGCTAGTCCCGTCCGAAAGGCGTAGTTGCATTACGTGCATCGGCAAACCATTGTTTTAGCTGTAATAAACCTGGATTTTTTTCTGCGCTTAACTGAGTATTAATATCCAACCCTTAGCATATCTGCATATTCATTCGGCAACGGGCTGTCTTCAACTGCTTTTGCTGCCTTTTCTACATCATAATTAAACCGTATAAATTCTACCTGCACGGCATCTTTATTCGTTATGCTGCTATCCTGATTTATAGTAAGTATTACATAACATCCTTGCGGATTTCCATCTTTTGGTTTGCCTACTGAACCTATATTTATTGCATGCCGGTAATGAGGATGTTCACCTGGTTCTGTTGGTAAAATTCTGTGATAGGGTTTGTGCGTATGACCGAAGCACAGAATGTCTGCATCGGCACCTTCCATTATTCTCATCATGCTTTTTTCAACCCGGTCTTCAAACAAGTATTCATTTATTTTTCTAGGGCTGCCATGTACTAAGAGTAGGTTTAGCTTGTCTTCGTTTAATTGAAAATCTACTTTGATGTGCGCCGGTAATGTTCTTAGATATTTTCTTTCTTCAGGCTTTACAATGGAGTTGGTATAAGAGATGGATATTTTTCCCATGTCTTTTTCAGGTTCTGTTTTATATGCGCATCCACATTCATCACTCATTAAACCAATACCCTGGTCGTAGTTGCCCGCTATCGTCGGAATGCCTCTACGTCTTATCTCGTTGATTACTTCGTTTGGCCAAATGTTATAACCTACCAGATCACCGAGGCAATAAATAACATCTGGCTTTTGTTCTTCAATGCTTTTAAAACAGGATTCCAATGCAGGAAGATTGGCGTGTATATCGCTGAAGAGTGCAATTATCATTATATAATTTTTTGGTGGTGAACATTTGTTTTTTGAGGCGATATCGTCAAGGATACATTCGGGCTATTTTTTGAACTACTAAGACACAAAGGAAAAAAGTTTCACAAAGAACTTAGTGCTTCTTCGTATCCTTCGTGCCTTCGTGGTTCAAATTGTTGAATAAAGAATAAAATGTACAAGATTGCGACCCCGCAAGTGTGACTTCAAGTGTGACGGGGCAGGCAGCAACTATTTTACATCAAAGAACTAAGGCCGGGTCCATAAAAAAACTATGTACTTTGAACGGATTTTAGCGGCAGGAGATAATACTTTCTCCTTAACCAAAATGCCAAATTAACCAATGCAATCAATGCCGGCACTTCTACCAATGGTCCGATAACACCAGCGAATGCCTGACCACTGTTGATGCCAAATACACTGCTACTGCTATTGCTAATTCAAAGCTGTTACCTGCTGCTGTGAAAGCGATTGAGGCATTGGTTGAATAATCTGCTCCCATCTTCTTGCCGATAAAGAAGCTGACTAAAAGCATGATAGCAAAATAGATAACTAAAGGAATGGCTATTCTTACCACATCAAAAGGTAGCTGTACTATCAGTACGCCTTTAAGGCTGAACATAACAACAATGGTAAAAAGTAAAGCGATTAAAGTGATGGGAGAAATAACAGGCAGGAATTTGTTTTGATACCAGTCTTCGCCTTTTGCTTTTTTTATTACGATACAAGTGATAACGCCGGCAGCGAAAGGAATACCTAAATAGATGGCAACGCTTTTTGCAATTTATGCAATTGTAATATCAACTACTGAACCAGTAACGCCAAAAAGTGGTGGAAGTACTGTAATAAACACATAAGCATACACACTATAAAGCAGTACCTGGAAGATGCTGTTTAAGCTACTAAACCTGCTGCGTATTCCCTGCTGCCTTCTGCCAATTCATTCCAGACTATCACCATTGCAATGCACCGGGCTAAACCTATCAAAATAAGCCCGACCATGTATTCGGGATAACCATGTAAAAACACCAGAGCTAGTATGAACATTAGTATTGGACCTATCACCCAATTGAGCAATAACGAAACACCTAAAACCTTTGTGTTCTTAAATACTTCTTTCAGTTTTTCATACCTCACTTTAGCAAAGGGTGGATACATCATGAGTATTAAACCTATTGCCAAAGGCATGTTTGTTGTACCTGATGAAAAGGAATTAATAAATGTTGATGAGGACGGAAAGAAGTAGCCTATGGCTACTCCAAGACCCATTGCTATAAAAATCCAAAGGGTTAAATACCTGTCAAAGAAACTTAGCTTCTTTCTTTCGTTTGCCGAAGCAAAATTGTTTACTGACATATTTTCTTTTTAGATTTCTCCTCTCGCTAACTGGGGTTTATTTTGAAGTCCCCCTTGGGGAATTTAGGGGGCTGCTTTTCTGCATAAACTGTTATGCTTCTTATTCCTGTCCCCGATTGTTTGAACGCTTCAATTTGTTCTGCTGATAAATATTGGCTTAGTATATCATCCGGGATAATAATTGCTTTGTCTTTCTGCACGGTTATACTTTTAAAACCGTTTGCTTCTATCAGTTCTAAATAGACTTGTTTTTGAATGGCACCCGCTACACAACCTGCATACATTTCAGCAGCTTCTTTTATCTGCTTTGGTAATTCGCCTTCTAATACAATATCGGAAATGGAGAAGTGACCACCGGGCTTTAGCACCCTGTATATATCCTTTACTACGGCATCTTTGTTTGGCACTAAATTGAGCACACAATTGCTTACAATCACATCAGCCGTGTTAGCGGCAACGGGCATGTTTTCTATATCTCCCTGCCTAAACTCTACGTTATTAAAACCTCTTACTTCGTTATTCTGCCTGGCTCTTTCAATCATGGCAGGTGTAAAGTCAATGCCTATTACCTTACCGGTTTCACCTGTCTCATTCCGGGCTATGAATGCATCATTACCTGCACCGCTCCCTAGATCTATTACCACGTCACCTTTTTTTATTCTGGCGAATTGTGTCGGTAGTCCACACCCTAAGCCCAGATCGGCATCCGGGTTATACCCTTCTAAAGTTGTGTAATCATCAGCCATGATGTTATACACTTCTGTTGAGCAACCGCCGGAGCCACAGCACGAGCTTTGATTGGTTTCTTTATCCTGTAAAGCAATTTCACTGTATTTCTGCTTTACCATGTCTTTTACTTGTTCCTGGTTTTGCATGTTTATATGTTTTTATTGAGTAAAATTTTTTGGCAAACGGATGACACAGATTAGACGGATTCTTTGGCTTCAATGAATAGATAAAAAGGGTTTTCCAATCCTTCTTTTATCAGTCTTATCTGTGTCATCTGTGTGCTTTCTTCGCAACAATTAAATCGTAATATCACGATTATATAAATCAAAAAAAGGTTAGCAACAATTGCTGCCACTTTTATATGTTTCAAACATTTGATTTAGTACTGCCTGTGCTGCCTTCCATTCTTTCTCGTCAATGCAGTAACAAACTTTAGCGCCTTCAATCTCTCCTTTAATCAACCCTGCATCTTTTAATTCTTTTAGGTGTTGCGAAACGGTGCTTTGCGACAAGGGAAGTTCTTCAACTATATCGCCGCACTGGCAAGTTGCTTTAGTGGCCAATAAATTGACAATGGCAATCCTTGCCGGGTGAGCCAAAGCCTTGGCATATTTGGCCAATTTGTTTTCTTTAGTGCTAAACTGGTGTGATTTTGTTGCTCCCATATTTACATCGCAATATTACGATAAATATGTAGACTTCAAATATTTTTTAAAAGCTTAATTGATTTCAAAGAAAATGTTTGGCGGGCATTCAAATTAAAGGTGCACAAACCGGTTCCATTACCAACAGGCAGGGCGTCTTTACACACCGTTCCAAAGCAAATTCCCTGTCACGCTTTTGTTTTCCTACATAGGTTTTCAGCAGCAGGACTTCGCAATAGAAAGCCGGCTTCGAGCCTGGTCATTGAGCTAGTAACACAAACCATGCAGGGTAGAGGGGTAGTCGTTACTGCTTCCCGCATAGCGGAAAGTATAATTTGTTTCAACAACTGGCTTTCGGCAACAGGTACCGATCTATTAACACAGCACGACTTTTCTATTTTCAAAATTTGGATTTAAGAAGGAAGAAGGCGTGAGGGGTGAATTGTGAATAGTGAGTTGAATGGTGAGTGGTGAATTGGTTAAAAGTAATGATAGCTTAAAATGAAACTTTAATGTAAGGGTTTAGTGAAAGAGCTTCAAAGCTGTCAACACTGATAATATAGTAAATCTGAGCTTTTACACCTAACGCAACATTTTTGTGTAAAGCCCTTTCAAAAAATACTGCCAAGGGTGCACCTCCTTCCCATGAAGGATATTCGTGTAATGCGGCCGATGCATTTTCGAGATTTGGTATACCTGAATATTGACCAGCATACTGTTGACTTTCATGCACAAGAAATAGGCCTGTGCCAACCCCTATTGAATTGCTATTCTTTTTAAAAACGATTTTATTCAATAATAACTGATAATATTGCTGGTGGCGATATAGATTACCTATTAAGGTGTAATTATAATTAGTATTTGTAATGGTATCCTGAACATTAAATTTATTAAGAAATAAATGGTCGCTAAATCTTAGTGAGATGCTTAATCTCTTTTTTAGATTGACCCCTAATTCAAAATCATATATCCTTCCAAAAGTATTTTTTTTAATATTGTATTCTTTCAGATTTAAATATTGAAATGGGGGCAAGGCTGTGCCAAAAAAGGAATTTGCTATGCCAATGCCACTACTAAAAAAATATTTATCCGATTTATTTTGTGCTGTAACTAATTTAGTGATGAGCATTAACGCTGTCAACGACAAGATTTGTAAAACTTTCATAGATCATTTTGTATATTATTTGTTGCAGCTATTACCTTCTTTTATTATTTAGATAGAGTAGAAAATAAAAAGTACCATCAAAATAAAATTTTTATGTAAGGAAAAATTGATATAGCCTCGGCTGTAGCAGCTGTTAAAGTGTAGTAAAATTGGCTTTTTATACCAAGGTGAACTCGTGGTTGAAATTTATATTCATACCCTATTGAAAATAAGCTACCCAGTTCCTCTGCTTTACTGTCCTTGAATTGTGGTTCAACATTAGCTACATAGTTTGAAAATATTTCAATAGTCTCAGCTGACTCTCTTAAGTAATAAAGGCCGGTTTCAAATATAAAATAATGCTTCTTTTTTCCTATTTTTTTTGAAATACTTCCGAACCACATATAACTTCTGTGATGAATATCATGGTTAAAATTTATAAATACTGAATTGTTTAGTGTGTCTAATACTTTTACACGCCGGGTATAATGTTGAAAATTTATACCGGCTCTTGCCTCCCAATTTTTAGGTAAATTAATTCCCACTGAAAAATCTTGTACAGAACCAATAAAACGTTTATTATAAAAGACTTTATAATCACTTACAGGTGCAAACTCTTGATAACTCCTTACAAAAAAGCTACCGGCTAATCCATACCCATTGCTTATAAAAAATTTGTTCCCTTTTTTTAAATGGTTTTGAGAAAAACAAGTTTCATTCAGACAAACAATTATTATAAAGGCTAAAAAAAATTTCATTTGAATATTTATTTAAAAAAATACCCATGTTTTTTCATGGGTATTTTTTTGTAAATTAATAAGAATTATATGGCCAGGTGAAATTCCAGTTGGCCCCACAATTATATATCGGCCAATTTCCAATACTTAAAAATGTGTTATCAAAACGGCAACTGCCATTTTTGGTATCACATAATTGGAATCCACACCCTTGGTCTACTTTTGCTGCACCAAAGTAACTAGTTCTTGTATATTTACTTTGCAATACTAATTCATCCTGTGTTTTAACTTGAACTGAATAACTGACAGTGCCAACAGCTGTAGTTCCTGGATTGCCATTAGCTGGCGGAATTGTTACGGTGGTACTTAAAGATCCAGTAAAGGTTGAAGTACCTTCAGTATCTTCTTCAAAAACTGCCATTATTTGTTCAGTGTTGCCTGGTACCCAATCTGCATCCCACACACCATAAACTCTTTTCCAGATTCCATTTCTTATTTCTTTTCGTTTAAAAGTTACTTCATATTGATCCCCTGTAAAAGAAGTAACCTGTTGATTTGAAAATTGTAAATAGCCACTTACTCTGCAGACCTTAATTTCTGCACCTCCACCATTTCCGCTAAAACTTATAAATTTATCATATTGTCTTTTATTATTTATTCTTGTCCAACCAACAAATACTCTATTAACATTGGTTGCAATCGGAGGATCGGAAGGGTATGTTCTTTGTTGAGTCCCAGATCCTACAATATGAGCAGGTTTTACCTCGGCATAATCATCATTAACCGTAACAGGTCTATATCTTATTTCCCATACAATTTCACCGTTTGCATCATAGGTTTTATATCTATATGGTTCATCTCCCGGCGCGGAGTCGGCCTCCCTGTCTGCAGGTATTACGGTTGCCATATTACCAAAAGGGTCGGTATTTATGTTGTCAAAATAGGCAGCAGTAAAATTTGATCCAAAGTTTTCGGAGTAAGGAAAGTATATGGAAACGCCGGATGAATTACTGAATATTTCAGCAGCAGTGTCTGTTGGTGCAACTGTATTTTCTCTTGCAGCATAATTTTGTGAAGGAATAGCATGTTTTAAGGCCGGGTAATTGCCCTTGTCCATTTCTTCCACAAACCTTTGTTTAAAAATACCTACACCCGATTGGTACTTTTTGAAATCTTTGGTTTTGTAGAGTTCACTTGTTTCAGGAAAAAGCAAGTCTTTTAGCGACACCCTTTCATCTTCGTAATAACCTGAGTATATGGCAGCATTTACTTCGCGATAAGCTTTGGGGTCTTTGTACACCTCTTTTAAAATATTGCTCACTTCACGAAGCAGAGAAACCTTTTCTATGTCCTTTTTCTCATTGGGGAAAATAGCCGAAACATCCTGGCGCATGTCGGACGACATTTCTTTTTTGCAGGAAAACATGGCAAGCAGCATAAAACTAACGAGTGCTAAATTGCGGGGGGGAGTGTAATGTTTGTTTCATATAATATTGGTTTTAAGGTGCAACAATACTTTTCTTTTCTTAAATAAAAAAAACGAAATAGCACAATAAAAAAAATATTACCTCACAAGTTTTTTTAGCACCAAACTTAAAAATACAAACGTCTCATTTATAATGGTTTCTTACTCCCTGCATTACATAAGAATTTTGAATAATGCCAGAAAGTATTTTGTAAGCAAGCCCGGGAGGAGAGAAAACAAAAGGATTTGCTTCACCTAAATCACATGCATCCACTTGCTCACTTGCTCCGTTATCTTCTCCACCTCTACTATAAAACCATCATGTCCATAAGGAGAATCGATTATTACAAGAGATGAATTGGGTATGTTTTCGGCCATGTGTTCCTGTTCAATTATAGGGCATAATATGTCGCTGCTTATTCCAATAACCAAAGTGGTTTGATGTATTTGATGCAACACCTCTTCTACAGTTTTTGCCCGTCCCCTGGCCAAATGATGGCTGTCCATTGCCTTGGTTAGTATCCAATAACTATACGCATTAAAACGGTTCACCAATTTATTGCCCTGGTAGTTGATGTAGCTGGCTGCTTTGTAATCATCCAGTTTGTTTACGTCATTATCCGATTGTTTTTCTCTTAAAATGCTGTAGTTGCGATAGCTGAGCAAGCCAATAGCACGGGCAGCTTTTAGCCCTCGCTGGCCTGCATGTGCATGAGGCTCGTTCCAGGTAACATCGGCTTCAATGGCCAATCTTTGTGCAGCATGCACTGCTATACCCCAGGCACTCTCGGTAGGCGATGTAGCAATGAGAAACAGATTTTGGATGATGTCCTTTTCTATTACAGCCCATTCCATGGCCTGGTAACCACCCATGCTGCCACCTGCCAATAAATAGATATGCTCAATTTGTAAATGTTGCCTGAGTAAAATATTTACCTGCACCATATCGCGTATGGTTATAAAAGGAAAGGTATTATAATAAGGATGTCCGGTTGAAGGATTTATACTCAGCGGCCCGGTAGTGCCATAGGTGGAGGCAAGAATATTAGCACAAACAATAAAATGTTTTTCAGGATCAAACATAAGCCCTTTGCCCACCATGCCCTTCCACCAATCGGCCACATCGGAATTAGCGGTGAGTGCATGGCAAATCCAGATCACATTACTTTTTGCCTCGTTCAATGTTCCGTAGGTATGATAAGAAATGGTAACCGAAGGAAGAACGCCTCCTGTTTCGAGTGTAAAAGGTGTATCGTAATGGAACTGCTTCATGTAACTATTCTGCTTTCAGCGTGCAAAGAAAGTGTTTGATTAAATTACATTTGCGTAAACTTTTTTAAATGATTGAAATTAACCTGGAGAGAAAAGAAGGTGATTTTGGATTTGAAGCTACCGATGCCAGTGGTCACACCATGCGGTTGGACAGCAATCCTGAATCAGGCGGGGTAAATTATGGAGTGCGCCCTATGCAAGCCTTGTTAATGGGCCTGGGTGGTTGCAGCGGAATTGACATCGTTTCTATCTTAAAAAAACAACGCCAACAGGTGGATGGCTTTACAATGAAAATTACCGGTGAAAGAGAGAAGGGTAGAGAGCCATCGTTGTGGGAAAACGTTCACCTAATTTTTAACCTGAAAGGAGCCATTGATGTAGACAAAGCAAAAAGAGCCTGCGAACTTTCGATGGATAAATATTGCTCTGTGGCCGAAACAATTAAGAGGGCTGGCGGCAAATTAACGTGGGAAGTAAATGTTGCCCCCTAAATCCCCCGAAGGGGGACTTTAAAATTTCCAGGGGGAACCTGCTGACCTAATATGATTTATGAGCTATTGCCAAATGACTTATTGACTAATGACCTAATGACTAACATGGAATACAATCGCATTACACAAGCCATAAGAACTCAAACAGACCGCACCAACGAAATGGAGCATTCCACTCCTATGTTTTTAACCAGCAGTTTTGTATTTGATAATGCCGAAGAAATGAGGGCTGCTTTTGCAGATGAAAGTGATGATAATATCTATACCCGTTTTAGCAATCCTGGTGTGCAGGAGTTTGTTGACAAGATGGTTGCACTTGAAGGCGCTGAGGCCGGGTTTGCCACAGCCTCTGGTATGAGTGCTGTATTTGGTTCTTTTATGGCCTTATTAAAAAAAGGTGATCACCTGTTGTCATGCAATTCAATATTTGGAAGTACGCATACTGTTATCTCTAAGTATTTGCCCAGGTATGGTATTGAGTTTAGCTATATTGCTGCTACAGCTACACACGAAGAATGGGAAGCAGCAATTCGTCCTAATACAAAGATGATTTACCTGGAAACACCCACCAATCCCGGGCTTGATATTGTTGATATTGAAATGGTGGCAAAAATTTCAAAAAAGCACCAGGTTATTTTAAATGTTGACAATTGCTTTGCTACACCTCTAATTCAACAGCCGATAGATTGTGGCGCAGACCTGGTCATTCATTCAGCTACCAAATGGATAGATGGGCAGGGGAGGGTTTTAGGGGGAGTAGTTGTAGGGAGAGCAGATTTAATCAAAGAAATTTACCTCTTCAATCGAAGCACTGGTCCGGCTTTATCACCATTTAATGCATGGGTTTTAAGCAAGAGCCTTGAAACACTGGATGTACGAATGGAACGCCATTCTAAAAATGCCCTGGAGATTGCTGAAAGTCTGGAGGGTCACGAAAAATTATCAGTCGTCAAATATCCTTTTCTGTCAAGTCATCCCCAGTTTGTAATTGCAAAAAAGCAAATGAGCAGTGGTGGTGGTATTGTTTGTTTTGAATTAAAGGGCGGGTTGGACAGCGGTATAAAATTTCTTGATAACCTTAAAATGTTATCACTAACGGCAAACCTCGGCGATACCCGAAGCATAGCCTCTCACCCGGCAAGTACTACCCATGCAAAACTTACCGAAGACGAAAGACAGGCTGTTAATATCACGCCCGGCCTGATACGAATTTCAGTGGGACTTGAATATGTAGACGATATTTTGAATGATATTTTACAGGCTTTGGAAAAATGCTGAAAAATAAAAATTCAAAATTGAAAAGACTTATTGCGGAGGTATAAGGTAAAGGGTAGAAGGCTAAAGCCGAAGTAAAAACGCATTGGCTACCCGGTTTTTTATCTAAAAAACAATCTCCTCTGATTAAAGTTATAAAAGCAACAAAGGGTTTTGTTGATGAGAAATAAAAAATGGTATCTGCCTTTAGCCCTACATCTTAAACCCCAAACCTTTCACCCTGCCGCCTATTACCTACCAGTTATTCATGTGCTCCTTTACAACCCGCTCATGCTTATCCGCTTGTTTATTTCTCCAGTTTGGATCGTATCTTACAAACCAGCTTAACCATAGTGTTCTTGAAAACCGCATAAGCAAAGGCTGCAAAACGATCAATAAGAACGCATTTACGCCTAACCAATAAAAAATGCTATTGTCTTTTACTGAGAAACCGAGCAACACCCACCACGCAACAAAGGTTGCTACACTTATGGCCACAGTTATGGCATAACTAACGTAACTGGTACCATAATAAAAACCTACTTCAATTTCTGTACGTTGTCCACACACCGGGCAATACTCATGCATCTTTACGTTATTCTTAAATGTGTAGGGTTTGTCGGTCACAAACAAGTTACCCTGGCGGCATCGGGGACATTTATTATTCAATACACTCCAAACATAAGGTGGTCTTTTCTCAGGCTCATTCATTGTAATAAATTTCAGGCCTGCAAGGTACCTTTAAAACGTGGGGGATCAGGTTCTATTACTGTGCAGGTACTGCTGCAGTCTTTTGTTGTATAATGGATTGAAGCTGTTTGGCACTTTGTACACCCGACTGTCTCCATAATAATTGTCCCTTTTTGTAGAGCATAAGTGTAGGTACGCTGGATACATTCAGGCTGGTGGCAGCAGCAGGATTGCGGTCTATATCTATCTTTAAAATACGCAATGATTCCCCCATTGTTTGGTGCAATTCGTCCAATATAGGTTTCATCGTTTTGCAAGGCCCACACCATGTTGCAGTAAAATCTACTAATACAGGTGTATCACCTTTTATAATGTCACCAAAGGTTTCTTTTGCCATAATATTTTTTTTAGAATTGTTTGCTACCATTAACGTACATCAAACATGTTGCCACGGCTACTTTTAAGGTTGGGCACCCAAATTATGCCGAGCTATTACTATAAATAAAAATCAAGCTTCCAGTACCTTTTCCATTTGCATGCTCCTGCTACCTTTAATTAGCTGGTAAGTATTTGTAAAGCCTTGTTTCCTGTACCAGGTGGCGGCCAATAAAGCGTTGTCAAAATATAAATAAGGATGCGAAATCTTTGCAAAGTCTCCACCCACCAGTACCACATGCTTCCAGTTTTGTTGTTGTAAAGCATCAATAATTTGTTGATGTTCCTGCAAACTTTCCGTTCCCAATTCCATCATTGCACCCAGTAACACAACTTTGTCAGCATTAATTTTTGCCAGGTTTTCTATAGCTAATATCATGCTGGAAGGGTTGGCATTGTATGCATCCAGTATAATATGATTGGTACCTTTTACTACCATCTGGCTTCGGCTATTGTCTGGTTGATAGGCTTCGATTGCCTGCTTTATTTTATTCTCCGGAACATTAAAATGTACACCGATGGAAACTGCACATAACACGTTTGGCAGGTTGTAGTCTCCAACAAGTTGGGTATATATTTCAGATTGAAAGGGGGTGGTAACGGTTACTTTCAAAAAAGATTCTTGTAAGGTTGCATAGCCGGTAGTGTAGGTATTTTGGGTACCGTATGTAAATTGTATGATACCCTTTGCCATTTCGCGCAGGTAATCAAGGTCATTAAAAATAAATGCCGTGCCATCATGATGCCGCAGGTAATCGAATAATTCTCCCTTACCTTTTCTTACACCTTCAACTCCTCCAAATCCCTCTAAGTGTGCCTTGCCACAATTGGTAACTATACCATGCGTTGGTTCAACGTATTCGCAGTAGCCTGCAATTTCCCGCTGGTGATTGGCACCCATTTCTATTACAACGATCTCAGCATCTTTTTTTATGCGCAGTAGGGTTAGCGGTATGCCGATATGATTGTTAAGGTTTCCTTGTGTAGTGTAAGTTTTAAAATGGGCAGCCAACACCGCATTTACCAATTCCTTTGTAGTGGTTTTGCCGTTACTTCCAGTTATAGCTATTACCGGAATGTTGAATTTTTGGCGATGGTATTTTGCCAGTTCCTGCAGTGTAGAAAGCACGTCTTCTACCTGGATAATTTTATCGTTACCCTCTGCTACATTTTCGTTTACAATTGCATAGGCAGCACCTGCTACCAATGCCTGTAAGGCAAATTGGTTACCATTAAAATTTGGACCCGATAAAGCAAAGAAAATATCACCCTTTTTAAGTTTACGGGTGTCAGTCTCTACTGATGGGTTTTGAAGATAAAGCTGGTAAAGTTGGTCGATGGTCAAAAGTGCGATTTTTAGATGAGGACAAAAATACGGCAGACAATGACTGGAATTTGAACTCTAAATAAATAGAAAAATCAGGTGTGAACATAATGGCAAGCAGTTTGAAAGAAAAACTCAACTTTGGGTTCAAATTTTTTATAGGTGATATAGGAGTTGGCTTATAAAGAAATAGTTTTAAATTTATTTTATATGAGACTTCAATTAATTAAAGATGGTAATGGAAACAATACAGGAATTTTTATCCCCTTAAACGATTGGGATACCATCACACAAAAGCATCAGGACCTTAAGGAGCTAATTAATATAGAGCCGATAATAAAAAAGAAGCTTTCACAATTGGCCGGCTCCTTATCTAAAAAATCGGGCGAAGCCATGCTTAAAGAAATTGAAGAAAGCCGTGATGAATGGGAGGAAAGATTGAATAAGCAATTTTAAAGGCTTAATATGTATTTGCTCGATACTAACACTGTTATCAATTACCTGGATTGTTCTCTACCTGCTTCAGCTATGCTATTTATGAATGGTGTGGTAGATGACTTTTGCAATATCTCCGTCATCTCAAAAATGGAAGCTCTTGGCCACAACTTTATCTCAATTGCCGAACAAAAACAATAGAAACATTCGTTACCGGTGCTACAGTTTTAGCCATTAATGAAAACATCGTAAACGAAACCATCGCCCTACGAAAAATCAAAAAAATGAAACTCCCTGATGCCATCATTGCCGCAACAGCTCTAGTGTATAATTACACGTTACTTAGCCGCAACCTCGCCGACTTTAAAAACATACCAGGGCTTATTGTAATTGACCCACACACATTGTAATAAAAAATGCCGCTGGCTTTTACAGCAACGGCTTTAGTCTCTTAGCTCCTTACCCATTTCACTGTTGCAATTTCACTGCTACACTAACAT